>DAIEQH010000099.1 GCA_027347985.1 Candidatus Nomurabacteria bacterium
GGGATAATCACCGCGCTCGCGGAGAAAAATTTTTCGAAGCTTCAAGAGGACTTGCGCGCGGTATCCGAGAAGGAATGGGAAAACGGAACGGCGAAACTCGAATTCCCGGGGGGAACATGGGAGACGAAAAAGTACGATATGGCGTGGAGCTTTCTCTTTGACGCGATCCATCACCGCGGGCAGGTGACGACCTACCTTCGCGCGATCGGCGCAAAAGTTCCCTCGGTTTATGGAGGATCGGCGGATGAAAAACCGTCGGTGTGAACGAGGAGCAATGAGAGTGTTTACCCCCACACCTATGCATAGGTGTGGGGATTTATTTTCCAATCGAACACAATCGGGTATTATAAGAATTCATACGCTTTTATGAAACTACTTTGGAATCTCACCACACGATACAAGAAGTTATTCTACGCGGTGCTCGCGCTCACGATTATAAACCAGGTATTTTCGCTCGCCGATCCGCAGATCATCAGGCTCATCATCGATAACTACGCCTCGAAAATCGGAAGCGTGCCGCAGGCGGACTTCATCCGCGGCGTGATCGTGCTTCTCCTTCTGGGTGTCGGGGCCGCGCTTATCTCGCGCCTCGCGAAAAATTT
>DAIEQH010000100.1 GCA_027347985.1 Candidatus Nomurabacteria bacterium
TACAAAGGACAATTAATTAATTAGTTTTTTATATTATATTACATTTTCATCTTTTGTCAAATTTTTTGCAGACGTCGGAAATCAAAAATTTCCAGATGTCCGACGTCTAAATATGTTATACTAAAATCATATGGCAAAACATTTTTGGAAAACGGTAATTATTTTTGCAGTAATGATTTTAATGGGGGTTATTGGAGTCGTTTTAGTCAGTAATATAGATATAAAAGGGGAATCGGCGGGAGTATTAAAAAGCCAATCACAAGTTGCAAAGTAGAATAAATGTGCTATATTAGGAGTACCGCAAAGAAAGTAGGCGAACAGTAAGTCCTATTTAGTGGGTCGATACTTGGCGGCTTTTAGCCGTTTTTTTTATTCTCCTCTTGAGGAGTACCCGAAGGGGGAGGTGGACAAAAAATTATGTTACTAAAATCAAAAAAAGAAGAAATGATTAAGGACCTAGATAAAGCTATCAAAGGTTCTTCCTCTGTCGTTTTCATCAATTTTCATGGTATGAAAGTTGCTGATGAGACTATTCTTCGTAGAAACTTAAGAGAACAAGGAGTGGACTATAGAGTATCTCGAAAAACTTTATTGAAGCGTGC
>DAIEQH010000101.1 GCA_027347985.1 Candidatus Nomurabacteria bacterium
TTTATAAACTCGTCTAATGTTTCTGATTCGTTAAATGCTTCTTTCGCGCTCATTGGCTCTAAAAACTGAGCCTTACCACCGCTTTCTAGTTTTTCTTTTAACTTTTCTACTTGTTCTAACGTGAAAAACTTTATATCCCTAATCATCATTCCTATCACTATTCCTATCGCAAACAAGAGTATTTCCATTGGTAATATATTAACACATTTAAGTAGTCGCGTAAACCTTTTTCTCTTTATATTCTTCTCTTAGACGACCTTTTACTTTTTCGAGCATCTGTTCCATTTCTTCCTCGTTTAACTCAAAGAAAAACTTATTCGGAAGGACTTGGACGTTGCAGTATTCCGTTGGTTTTATTGTAGGAACAATGTAGGTTTCATCTTCCTGTTTTTTCCATTCTTTTCTCACTAAATAAGGAAGCCCACAGAAATTATAATCAAAATACCTCGACATATAATACAAATCGTTTATGTCAGGTTTTATTTCTTCTAAGTTTAATTCTGATAAAAACTGCTTGATAGTTCTTTTAACGCTCGGAACGAGTAATACAATTCTCAATGCCCACTTAAAAACTTTCCACTTACTTTCTAATCCCTTAG
>DAIEQH010000102.1 GCA_027347985.1 Candidatus Nomurabacteria bacterium
GCTTCCAGTTCATGGCTATTCCTTCCTTTCAAGGTTCAATGTTATTTTCAGACAATGCTTCAGCACTGCTGAGATTTTTAACAACACCCAAAAACGAGTCCTTTATCTTAGACGATAATCTACAAATGTCAAACTGTGTGCCCGATTTGTGTATAACAAAATAATCCCGTTCATTACGACGTTGACAGCAATTGCCGAAGGTGGGAGTCGAACCCACAAGAGGTTGCTCTTATGCGATTTTGCCATGAACCAGAGCAGGGCTCGGTTCATGGCATCCTGAACCGGACTTCGTTCTGGTTCAGGGTGAGTCCTATACGGTATCTTCCCCCATCTCTGCCGCGGGAGAGAATCGAACTCTCATGATGTTGCCATCGCAGGATTTTGAGTCCTGTGCGTCTGCCAGTTCCGCCACCGCGGCAGAGATGGGGCAAGCGCTTTACAAGTACTTTTGGAGGGTCTCACGGAGTACTAGTCGTAAAGTTTTCTTTCCTTTCGTTGTTTTAAAATACTGCTCCCGACGCCATGCGTCAGCTCTATGGGAAAATGCCTCGTAGAAAATTAGCCTCACCGGTCGTCGATTCTTAGTAGAATCTA
>DAIEQH010000103.1 GCA_027347985.1 Candidatus Nomurabacteria bacterium
CTCTAAAGATGAGACAGCCTCTTCTCGTGAAATTTATAATTTCCAGAAAGCACACAAAGGTATTTTAGAAATCTTGGGAGGAATTTTTGAAGGAAAATTTGTCGGTAAAGAAAAAATGATAGAAATAGCTACTATTCCTTCTAGGGAAGTGTTGCTTTCTAAAATTGCATTCTTACTTAAATCTCCTATGCAACGTTTGGCTATTGCAGTTAATGAAGTAGCTAAAAAGAAATAACCCCGACGTAGTCGTGGGTCCTCGACCTATGGTCGGGATTATTAATTTAATTTTCGATTTTTGCTAAAAAATTTTTGAGCCTTCGCCCTCGGAGTCATAAGGACAGGGGACCAACACGACTCTTAAAATTTTTCATCAAAAATCTCAAAAGATAAACATATGTCAAAATTCGATACATTTATGAAAGACCTTGAAGGTGCATCAGTTATAGAATTGAATGACCTTGTAAAGGCAATAGAGGAAAAGTTTGGAGTTTCAGCAGCCGCTGTCGCTGCCGCTGGTCCAGCCGTTGCTACCGAAGCAGCTGAAGAGAAAGATGCATTTACTGTTGTACTCGCATCTGCTGGTGAACAAAA
>DAIEQH010000104.1 GCA_027347985.1 Candidatus Nomurabacteria bacterium
TTCCTCTCCGACCTGGGTCGGAGCAACTATCCGATACAGGACCATGTAAAGTCTAACAGACTTGCTTTTTTATTTCAAGTATGCTATACTCGCATTGTGAGTGTGAGGCAAGAGACTTCTTGGCTTACATTAATCGTAGTCGTAGAAAAACAACATAAGTGCCACAAAAACCTGCCTTTTGGCAGGTTTTTGTTTTATATTGCATTATTGTATAATAACTAATACAAGAAATGAAACTAAAATATCTCATTACTTTGTTGGTTTTGTTAATTGGAACTTTGCTTGGCATAGTTTATTATTATGGACTTGATCCTTCTTTGCTTACTCAACTTTCGTTTTATGAGAGTTTGGCTAATCCGTCTATTCGTATTGTGAAAGTACAAGAAGGCCTACGTAAAGAACAAATAGCAGAAGTTATGTTTAATAAACTCGATTGGGGAGAAGTGCAAAAAACCGATTTTATCAACGCCCATTTGGCTCTCGGTTCTACAAATTTAGAAGGGCGATATTTTCCGAAAACTTATTTGATCAACAAAGATGAAACCCCTTCGGAGGTTAGTACTACTATGTTCGATGAATTTTCAAAAGCTA
>DAIEQH010000105.1 GCA_027347985.1 Candidatus Nomurabacteria bacterium
AATCTTTTTTCTTCTGCAGCCCAACAAAACAAAACGCGAGATGCATATTTTGGAAAGATAGAAATAAATAAAAGAAATAATGGCATCAGAAGAAGTTTGCCATAATTTATCCAGTGCTGTATTGTCATGCCTTTAAAGCCAAGCAGAGCAAAAAAACCGGCGAATAAGACTAAAACTATTGCACCCAAGAAAATTATGATGCGCATAATATTGAAAGCAACCATCCTTAATGTGGGGTCTTTGATCTTGATATTTTCTTGTTATCGTTATTTATCATCCCACTTATCGTTGAATAATGCAGCCTATCCGCAGTGGGCGTGCCATGGATTAATATAGCACATTCTCTCGTATTATCCAAGATCAAAGACCTGACCCCAGTTCGTTTCCACAAATAGGCATTGAGTTTGACGGGAAGATTCTGAGAAGTGAATAATTGTTTCCCATAGGAATCCAAAGATACCCTTCAATATCCTGCCACAATACCGCTTTGTTCCATTTCTGAATTATGCCTTCTTCAGTAAATATAATCGGATTAATATTTAGTGCCACCTTCGAAATCAGAAAAAAAAGAGCCAGCGTCGTCAGTAT
>DAIEQH010000106.1 GCA_027347985.1 Candidatus Nomurabacteria bacterium
CATCAACTTCAACATCAGCCATGCCATCCCTGCCTGCCTTAATGGTATATGGAAGCCACTTGGAGTCAAACTGGACAGATTCATCGGTAAACTTTCTCCCCATTAACCTTTTTATGGAAAATATTGTTGTTTTTGGCTTTAAAACAAGCTGTCTTTTTGCAACGTCTCCCACGATATGATTAACAGGATCAACTACTGAGGGGATAACATTTCTTCCTTCGGCACTGTGGATAATTTTGGGAGATCCTCCCTCCATTACCGCAACTGCCGAATTTGTTGTACCTAAATCAATTCCTATTATTTTTCCCATAATTTTTTCCTTCCTAGTAAACTTGCATCCTGTCCCAAATAACTTTGGAAACTTATGTAAACCTGCTAGTTCTGGCTCTTAGAACCCACCACCACCTGGGCTGGTCTTAAAATTGTATCAAAAAGAGTGTATCCTGCGCGAACTTCTTCAATAACTTTTCCTTCTTCACCTTCGGTTGTTGAAACAGCTTCCATAAGCTTTGGGTCAAAGCTTTTATCTTCTGTCTCAATTTTTTTAACCCCTACTTCTTCTAATATATCGAGAAAATGTT
>DAIEQH010000107.1 GCA_027347985.1 Candidatus Nomurabacteria bacterium
ATAGCGGACAAAACCAACCAAGTTGGCGGAGCAAAAACCGGAATAACATTTAACGCCAAAACAGAAATAAAAATTAATGTAGTCGCGATCATAACGCAACTAATTTACCATTAACTTCTTAAAAAAGCTATAATGAAATTCTATCGTTTGAGTAGAAACGCTGGAGATTTGGGGTCATTGGTTGATTTAATGGATCAAAAACTTTTAACTGAAATTCGCACTTACGGCCAGAAATTTACAAACTCTCCGAATGAAAAATTCATGCTGATGTTATTATGTTCAACTGCTAAATTAGAAAACGATAATAAAAGCGTGAATGTAAAAAGGGGACTTAGGATGAGATGTGAAATGGGATTATGGCCGGCTCCGGCCCCTACTGGGTATCTAAACGAAAAAAGAATAGACCGTAAAGGACATGTAATTATAGACCCACAGCGAGCTCCGGTTATAAAACAGATGTTTGAAAAAGTCGCTTACGAACATTGGAGTGGCCGGAAAATCTATCATTGGCTCAAATTCGATATGAACTTCAGAAGTGCTAGCAGTAATAAACCCCTGACTTTAAGTAATATCTATAAAT
>DAIEQH010000108.1 GCA_027347985.1 Candidatus Nomurabacteria bacterium
GTATTCCAGCGTATTTTTTCTGGCATCAAAATGGAAACCTTCAATCTTTGCCTGGGCGTTCTCTAGCGACCTGCTTATAAATTTATTTTCTATAGGAACATCTTCCGGTATACCGAATCTGCCCATCATATTCTTTATTCTCTCGGAGCCGAACACCCGCATGAGATCATCTTCCAAGGAAACGTAAAATTGGGTTTCTCCAGGATCTCCCTGCCTACCGGAACGTCCTCGAAGCTGATTGTCTATTCTTCTGGCTTCGTGCCTTTCGGTACCCATCACAAAAAGCCCGCCTACGCTTTTAACAAATTCATATTCTTCTTCTACCGAAACACCTTCTCCTTCCGCGCGCATAGGTCCGCCGAGTTTTATGTCTATACCTCTCCCAGCCATGTTCGTAGCGATGGTTACCGCTCCACGCTTGCCTGCTTGAGCTATTATTTCTCCCTCCTTCTCGTGATTCTTGGCATTCAAAATCACATGAGACACTCCTTCTTGTTTTAGATAAATGGAAAGTAATTCATTTTTTTCTATTGAAATGGTTCCGATCAGAACAGGCTGTCCTTTTTCATTCAATTCTTTT
>DAIEQH010000010.1 GCA_027347985.1 Candidatus Nomurabacteria bacterium
ACTTATTAACAAGACTAATACAGAAATTAAATATAATAAGAGATAAAAAGATATACGACTTCCCCCTAAATATTTTAGACCTTCCCCTACAAAAAAATTTGTAATACCAACCCCATTTGTAATTCCATCAATTACTCGTCTATCAAATAAATAAATTAGTTCAGCTAATGCTCTTATTCCTTCCGTTAAGTATCTTGTATAAAAAGCATCTATATAAGCACGATTATAGGACCAATCATATAGAAAATTGATCATTTTATCCCAAAAAATTCTTTTAGGTCCTCGTTTAGCAAATAAATTAAGTATGTTCAAATTTTGTAAAGATGAATAAAAGGGCTTATATAAAAAGTAGGCTATAAATAGTCCGAAATACGTTATACTGACGGAAAGGGTTGCATTTTTCAAAACTTCATACCAATCAAAAAAATGATTTGAATTTTGATGTAAAAGATTTATAGACGGAGTTAACAATTTGGATAAGATATCCAAATCTATTCCTTCTTGATTGAAAGGAATTCCTATAGCTCCAACAAACAAAGGAAATAGGACTAATACAAGCATAACAAATAACATAGTATTATCTGATTCATGAGGATAAACAAAAGTCTTCGTAGCACCAAACGGAAAGATAGTAATAAAAGGCGTATTTGTTATATTACTAGCAATTCGATGGGTCTTCTTCAAAAAAAAAGAAGTCTTTTCATTATTATTCATTGTTAATAAAGTGACTAAACACAAATCTTTTTTAATTGATTTTGGCTCTTCTTTACCCCATAGAGATAGTGAATAGAAGTAATTTCTTTTTTTGCCACTGTAATTTTGAAAACAAAGGTTTAAATGTCCTTCAAAAGTAAGTAAATAAATCCGAAACATATAAAATGCGGTTAATCCGGCTGTGATAAAAGCTATTATTGCAAAAATAGGCGAATACAACCAACTATCATTAAGAATTTCATCTTTGGACCAAAAACAAGCAAGGGGTGGAATACCACAAAGAGAAAGGGTACCTAATAAAAAAGCGGTTTTTGTAATTGGGACGTGCTTTCTTAATCCGCCCATAAGAACCATATTCTGGCTTTTATCTGGAGAATATCCAACAATAGCTTCCATTGAATGAATAATTGATCCGGATCCTAAAAACAACAAGGCTTTCGAATAAGCATGAGTAATCAAATGAAATAAAGCGGCTCGATAAGACCCCATACCTAGAGCTAACATCATATAACCCAATTGAGACATTGTAGAATAAGCTAAACCTCTCTTAATATCTTTTTGTGCAAGAGCTAAAGTAGCTCCTAAAAATACTGTTATTATACCTATCAAGGATATTAGATTCATTATATATGGTATGACTATGAAAAGCGGAAGAAGCCGCGCTACAAGAAAAATTCCCGCTGCTACCATAGTAGCAGCATGGATAAGAGCCGAAATAGGAGTAGGCCCTTCCATGGCATCGGGTAACCATACATGGAGGGGGAATTGCGCAGATTTAGCAACCGCCCCGGCAAATAATAGAAATGCACACAAAGTAACAAAGAAAAAGTTAACTGCATTATTATAAATCAAAATATTGAATATTTCGAACAAATCTCGAAATTCGAAACTACCTGTTATCCAATAAAGACCTAAAATCCCTAATAATAATCCAAAATCCCCTACACGATTAGTTACAAATGCTTTTTGACAAGCGCTTGCTGCAAGAAGTCGTGTGAACCAAAACCCTATTAATAGATAAGAACACATTCCGACCAATTCCCAAAAAATATAAATTTGTATGAAATTCGAACTTGTAACTAATCCCAACATTGAAGTATTGAAAAAACTCATATAAGCAAAAAATCTCAAATATCCTTGATCATGAGACATATAATTGTCACTATAAACAAGAACCAGAATCCCAACTGTAGTGATTAATATTAACATAATAGAAGTAAGTGGATCAATAAAGTATCCGAACTCGAAAGAAAAATCATTATTGATGGTCCAAGACCATACGGATTGATAAATAGAAGTTCCATTGATTTGCTGAATAGATAGATAGACCGAAAAAATCATAACTATACTTAACAATAAAATACTAGGAAAAGCCCACATACGGCGAAGATTTTTTGTTGCCGTCGGAAAAAGCAGAAGCCCCACTCCTATTAACATAGGGACTGGAAGTGGAACGAAAGGTATGATCCAGGAATATTGGTATGTATGGTCCATAAAATAATAATAACTTTTTTTTTTTTTTCATTCTTAATTAATTGTTTCTGATTCGCCGGTTCTAATCTATTCTAAAAGAGATTAATAAATCTAAAAGAGATTAATAAAAAAAAATTAAAGTATTAAAGAAAACGTAAATCAAATTTGCTATTCATAGTTATTTTGAATCTTTCCCAACTACTTCAAAAAAATGAAAAGTTCAAAGCAGTCAAATAAGATAACTAAATTAGTAGTAAAAAATAACAAATTCTTTTTTACTACGTAAGATTTTTATGAAGATGGAACAAATTCAAATTTCAATTATTATTCCCTATTACAATAATTTATGTGCATAGATCAAGAGTAAAGAATTACACCAAATTAAATACTTGATTTTGATATAAATCATAAGATGGCCCATACCTTTCCCCACTAAACGAAGAACTAGGTATTTTTGTTTATTCTTTGTTTATTTAGAATCATTAACTAATTCATTTCGGAACGGATTAATTGTCTTCCATTACACTAAATGGCATTTATTTAATAACTAAGTTACTAGAAAAAAAAAAAAAGAGGAATTTTTTTTATTAGGTAGGTAAAACTTGTTCGATGTTTTTTCATATATAAATGTAGCATACCGAAAATACACAGAGATAAAAACGAAAGGACTTTTGCCTTTTTTATCAACTTCAACCAATTAATTCAATTTCTATTATATGGCATAATCCACCCTATAGATATCGATTTGAATAGGTATAGAAAGGTACCACCAATAACTCTGAACTATGAATTAGTCTTTCGTAACTCCGAACTATGAATTATTCTTTCGGGGATAGTTATGGGATAGAAATTGAAAAACTCCTATATTGTATTTATATTGTTTTTTTTTGTTCTAGTAAGATTTTATGCCATTTTCACATATTTATTTTTTTTTATAAGAGTAGTATAATTTAGAGAATAAATAGACAGATAATGAAATTAATAGTAAAAAAAAATGATTTGTTTTTAAACAATAGATGTCTTTCACATCCAATTTTATCAATGAATAACCTTTTATTTTTTAAATGGCAGTTCCAAAAAAACGTACTTCTATATTAAAAAAACGTATTCGTAAAAATATTTGGAAAAAGAAAGGGTATTGGGCAGCATTGAAAGCTTTTTCGTTAGGGAAATCCCTTTCCACCGGGAATTCAAAAAGTTTTTTTGTTTTGTACGACAAATAAATAATAAAACGCTGGAATAATTTGACTCAGCTTGACTCGAAAAATGACTTAATGTCGTTTCGAATTTAGATTCTATAATATAGAATAGGAAAATCGAAATAAAAAAAGAAAAAGTAAGTAACTATTTCCATTCCCTAATATTTTGAACCAATTGCTTTGTCTACTGTTTTCAAATAAAAAAGTACCCTTTTTTATTTGAAAACAGAATTAAGACAAACTCGAAAGTTTAACCTTTCTTTTTATTTAAATCTTTTTTTAGTCCCAGGGTGGAGATTTCCATTTTCCCCAGCACCCGAACCACTTCTAAATAACACAATAATAATTTTTTTTTTTTCTATTTAGACTCTACAAGAAGGGATATAAAATCTTTAGGCAAACTCAACGTTAGGAAAAATTAATGGATTGTTGAAACTAATTGATTAAGTATAAAACTTTTTTGTAACTTTTTAAATCATTATTTTTCTGAATCACTATATATATCATATACCCCAGACCCCGCACTTTTACTCCAATTGAGAAAAGCACCCTTTCCCATTTAGGCATATATTGTATATGAATAGTATGAGAATTTTAAGTGATTCAAAAAAAATCCTATGTTTGAAAGGAAGGATCAATCAAAAAATATATATCTTTCTTATTTTAATTTAGAAAGAAGTTTTTGAAGTCGAGTACAATTACAATTACGCTAGAAATTAATAATTTTTTATATAATATGGTCCAGTCCAATACCTAATTGTTTGGTTTTATAAATCCTAGCACAAATTAATACTGAAATACTGAAAAAAAAAGTAACAATGACAACAATACAAAAATTATAAAAAAAAAAGGAAAGAACACTTTTTTTTTAGTTTTTCCCTAGATTGAAGTTAGAACTATTTAGTTACAATCGTTACAACAGTTCGAGTTTATCAAAACATAAACTATAAAAATTTCCATTGTTGAGTTAAATAAAACATAAATTTTAAATAACTAAATAAGACGACAAAAGGGAAACTCTTTTAATCTCTATTTAAATGAATTTTTATTCATCAATTTGAATGTTTCCTAAAAAAGATTTGATTGAAATTGAGTCTTTAAATCTCGACGATTGACTAAAAATAGGCTATTATAATTTTTAGCAAGCCGCTATGGTGAAATCGGTAGACACGCTGCTCTTAGGAAGCAGTGCTAGAGCATCTCGGTTCGAGTCCGAGTGGCGGCATAGCATATTCGAAAAGATATAAAAAAAAGTCCTTTAATGAATTTAATTTATGATTCCCATTCTGTATCCTTGAAGAATTCTCGCTTTTAATTTTTTTTTTTATTTATGATATTTTCAACCTTAGAGCATCTATTAACTCATATATCCTTTTCGGTCGTTTCAATTGGAATTACAATTCATTTGATAACCTTATTAGTCGATGAAATCAAAGGACTGTATGATTCGTCAGAAAAGGGGATGATAGTTACCGTTTTCTGTCTAACAGGATTATTAATCACCCGTTGGATTTATTCGAGGCATTTCCCATTAAGTGATTTATATGAATCATTAATCTTTCTTTCATGGAGTTTCTCCATTATTCATAGGATTTTATATTTTAAAAATCATCAAAATCATTTAAGCACTATAACCGCGTCAAGCGCTATTTTTACCCAAGGCTTTGCTACTTCAGGTTTTTTAACCAAACTGCACCAATCCGGAATACTAGTACCCGCTCTCCAAGTCCAGTGGTTAATGATGCACGTAAGTATGATGGTATTAGGCTATGCAGCTCTTTTATGTGGATCATTATTATCCACGGCTCTTCTAGTCATTACATTTCGAAAAGTTATAAGAATTTTTGGGAAAAGCAATAATTTTTTAAATGGAAATGAGTCATTTTGCTTCGGCAAAATCCAATACATGAATGAAAAAAGTAATGTTTTACTAAATACTTATTTTCTTTCTGCTAGAAATTATTACAGGTATCAAGTGATTCAACAATTGGATCGTTGGAGTTATCGTATTATTAGTTTAGGATTTCTCTTTTTAACCATAGGTATTCTTTCGGGAGCAGTATGGGCTAATGAGGCATGGGGATCATATTGGAATTGGGACCCCAAGGAAACTTGGGCATTTATTACTTGGACTATCTTTGGGATTTATTTACATACTCGAACAAATACAAATTTTGAAGGTGTAAATTCTGCAATTGTGGCTTCTCTCGGCTTTCTTATAATTTGGGTATGCTATTTTGGAGTCAATCTATTAGGAATAGGGTTACATAGTTATGGTTCATTTAATTAAAATCTACTTGAATTGAAGAAAGGGCTTGATGAATACAAACATAGGACAACACATATATCAAAACGAAACTTGGTGTAAGACGCCGAGAACCTTTTGAATCACCGCGCTACTTGATTCAAAAGGTTCTTACAAACGCCAAAGGCATCGGTTCACAATTCAAATTCCATTTTTTGAACTTCTTTTTTTTTTATTTAATTTAAAGAAAAAAGACTTCTTTTTTCATTGGACAACGAACTATTTTAAAAATAATGGGATTGCTTTTTAATTTTTTTTTGTTTTATTTATAAAATATAAAAACTATCTATAAAAAAAAATTAGATATAATAGCTTCGACCTTGTCTACTGCTAGTGAGAGAACAAAATCCGGATAAATACCAATACCTATTACGGGTAGAAGAATAGAGATCAAAACAAATAACTCTCGTGGTCCAGAATCAAAAAAATCAGAGTTTGGGACATTCAATAACTTGTACCCATAGAACATTTGTCGTAACATAGATAATGAATAAATAGGAGTTAATATCATTCCAATTGCCATTACAAAAGTGATTAGTATTTTTGTCATTAACAAAAACTTTTGGCTAGTAATTATTCCCAAAAATACTATTAATTCCGCAATAAAACCACTCATGCCCGGTAATGCAAGGGAAGACATCGATAAGATACTGAATAGCGTGAATATCTTTGGAATTGGGATAGCCAGCCCGCCCATTTCGTCGAGATAAGCAAGACGTATTCTATCATAACTCGTCCCCGCCAAGAAAAAAAGTGCAGCACTAATAAACCCATGAGAAATTATTTGTAAAATGGCTCCGTTAAGTCCTGTATCGGTTATCGAGCCAATTCCTATAATTATAAAACCCATATGAGATATGGAGGAATAAGCTATTCTTTTTTTTAAATTCCGTTGGCCAGGAGATGCTGAAGCTGCATAAATTATTTGCATTGTACCTACTATCATGAACCAGGGAGAAAATATAGAATGAGCGTGCGGTAATAGTTCCATATTGATCCGAACCAACCCATATGCCCCCATTTTTAATAAGATTCCGGCTAAAAGCATACAAGTACTGTAATGTGCCTCCCCATGGGTGTCTGGTAACCATGTATGGAAGGGTATAATCGGTGATTTGACAGCAAAAGCAATAAGAAATCCAATATAGAATATTATTTCCAGCGCCACAGGATACGATTGATTAGCTAATGTTTCTAAATTTAATGTTGGTTCATTGGAACCATATAAACCAATACCCAAAACTCCTATTAATAGAAAAACAGAACCTCCTGCAGTGTACAAAATAAACTTTGTAGCTGAATAAAGACGTTTCTTTCCACCCCACATGCATAGAAGTAGATAAACGGGAATTAATTCTAACTCCCACATTATAAAAAAAAGTAAAAGGTCCCGAGAAGAAAATGATCCTATTTGACCACTGTACATCGCTAACATCAGGAAATGGAATAGTCGTGAATTCCGAGTAACTGGCCGAGCCGCTAAAGTAGCTAAAGTGGTAATAAATCCCGTCAGTAAAATAGGTCCTACGGAAAGTCCATCTATTCCCAATCGCCAGTCAAAATCAAAAAAGTTGATCCATTTATAACCCTCTGCCAGCTGGATTAATGGATCGTCCAATCGGAAATGATAACAGAATGCATAGGTCGTTAGAAGAAGTTCTAAGACACATATATATATAGTATACCCTCGAATCACCTTATTTCCTCTATGAGGGAGAAAGAAAATTAAAGAACCCGCGGCTATCGGAAAAACTACAATTATTGTTAACCAAGGAAAATTATTCGTGGTAAAGACAAGATACACTTGGACCATAAAAACCCGGACTCGAAAAAGAAAAACAAAATATATTCTTATTTTGTTTTTCTTTTTCGAGTCCGGGTTTTGTCGGTAATCGGTAAAAAAAATAAACTGTATTCAAAATGGATTCAAGTGGGGGTTTCGGGAACGTATCAATAAGCTAGGCCCATGCTTCGGGTTGTTTCATGCCATAAATAAACTCGAACACTCAAGAAATCTGTTGGACAGGCGGATTCACATCGCTTACAACCAACACAGTCCTCTGTTCTTGGAGCTGAAGCAATTTGCTTTGCTTTACATCCGTCCCACGGTATCATTTCTAATACATCTGTGGGGCAAGCTCGGACACATTGAGTACACCCTATACATGTATCATAAATCTTTACTGAATGTGACATTGGATCTATCGATTTTTGAACTCTTAAATTTTCGATCTAGTCAATTTGCAAACATCATATATTTAAACACCAGATGAATCAATGATTTACCAGAATTTTGCTAATTAATCCACTTCTGGATCAACTACTAAAAGGGAACAAAGATACTTTGATTTCTTCCAATTTCACAAACCTGATCGAGGTTACGACATATTATATATGCTAAGGCGAATTGATGACTATTATTCTAAATACTACTTATTCAACAAAGTTGATTGGTTGATACGAGTCGATTTTCTGTTACGATAAATTGAGGAAACAATAGCTGATCCAATAGCTGCTTCAGCGGCTGCAATAGCTATAACAAAAATTGAGAAAATATCTCCTTTTAATTGTCGACTATCAAAAAAATCAGAGAATGTTACGAAATTTATATTAACTGCATTTAGTATAAGTTCAAGACACATCAAAGCCCGAACCATATTTCGACTTGTGATTAATCCATAGATACCGATAGAAAATAAATAGGCACTCAAAACAAGTACATGCTCGAGCATCATTGACCAACTCCCTACCAATTTCGATTTATTTCAATATGAACAAAAATTCAAGTAATTTGATTGCTTAGAATCTAACAAGTATGGAACAAAAACCTATATTGGTAATATATCGAATAAAACAATTTCGATTTTCATTTTCTATTTATACATGAATAGTATTCAACTAGAATTGAAGGGAAATAGATGTGATAACACAGAAAAAAAGGTTAAATTTGGATTACTGTTGCTCGTTATAAAGATTTTTTACTGACGAGCAACAGCAATTGCACCTATCAAAGCAACTAAAAGAATTATTGAAACGAGTTCGAATGGAAGAAAAAAGTCTGTTGATAAATGAATTCCAATTTGTTGACTATTACTTATCAAATCTTGTTCTATAATCTGGTTGGATCGTGTAGTCCAAATAATCCCGTACCACGACGTATTTAGAATAGTAGTGATTAGTGAAAAAAAAATACTTGTACAAACCAGGAAAGTAACCCCATCACCAATAGTCCAAAGATTAAAATTAAAATCGTTGGAATAGTCTGAACCATTCATGAACATTACAGCAAATATGATTAAAACATTTACAGCCCCTACGTAAATAAGGAGTTGTGCGGCAGCTACAAAATGGGAATTTGATAGAATATAGAATAAGGATATACAAACAAGAACCAATCCTAAGGAAAAGGCAGAATAAATTGGGTTAGTAAGTAATACCACTCCCAGACCTCCTAATATAAGACCCGATCCCAGAAAAACTAAAAGAAAATCATGTATTGGTCCAGGCAAATCCATTATATTAAAATAAGAGATAAATAAATCGAAATGTTTTTCATGACCTTATTGAACCAACCAGGAATTTTTTTTTTTATGGGGCATTCCCAATTGAATTAAATTCTAATATACTAAGTGGAAATTAATGCGAGTACAGTAGAGCTGTTGCATCAATTTCGTTCTTTTCTTTATTCGAAATGGCAATTTGAAATTGAAACTATATAGTTCGAAAAAATTATGTATATGTATATATTAATAGACTTTCAATACAAATTAAGTTGTACTTCTCATCACCCAATCAATAGTTGGGCTTTGTAGTTATTGAACAAGCAAAGAAAAAAATTTGATTCCTTTATACCAAATATACCAAAACCGAACCTTAGTAATTGGAAATTAAGAGGTTTACCCATTTTTTCTTTGAGGCGAATTCAAAACTGTTCGAATTGTAAAATCATCAATGACTGACATTGGTAAACGACCTAAAGCAATTTGATTATAATTCAATTCATGACGGTTGTAAGTAGCAAGTTCATATTCTTCAGTCATTGATAAACAATTTGTTGGACAATACTCAACGCAGTTACCACAAAAAATACAAATTCCAAAATCAATACTGTAATTAAGCAATCGTTTCTTTCGAATATCTGTTTCCAGTTTCCAATCAACAACAGGCAGATCTATAGGACATACGCGAACACATACTTCACAAGCAATACATTTATCAAATTCAAAATGGATTCGACCGCGAAAACGCTCTGATGTGATTAATTTTTCATAAGGATATTGAATAGTTACAGGTAAACGATTTGCTTGGGATAAGGTAATCATGAAACTTTGCCCAATGTACCTTGCAGCTCGTATTGTTTGTTGACCATAATTCATGAATCCAGTTACCATATGGAACATATCGTGAATATCTTTGAATAATTTGAGTTTTTTTCTTTCTCTTGTTTGATAAAAGTGGTAAATATAGTATTCCCCTTTTTCGTTACAGCGAAAGAAGTTGGGAAGAAGTTGTTAATAATAGATTACCAAGAGAAATAGGTAAAAGAAATTTCCAACCAAGATTTAATAGTTGATCCATTCTTAATCTAGGTAAAGTCCATCTTGTTGTAATAGAAATGAACAAGAACAAATAAGTTTTAGCTAATGTAATAAAGATACCAATCGTCGTTCCAAAGATTCCATCCACCTTATTTATTTCAAATAGCTCAGGAACAAATATATATGGAATGGAAAGATTCCAACCGCCCAAGTAAAGAACTGTTACAAATAATGAGGAAACTAATAGATTTAGATAGGAAGCAATGTAAAATAAACCAAATTTGATTCCTGAATATTCGGTTTGATAACCTGCTACTAATTCTTCTTCTGCTTCTGGTAAATCAAAAGGTAATCTCTCGCATTCCGCTAGGGAAGAAATTAGAAAAACGATAAACCCTATAGGTTGACGCCACAAATTCCACCCCCAAACCCCATATTTGGATTGCGCCCCAACTATATCAACTGTACTTGAACTGTTAGATAATCATAGTCGGTGAGAACATTACTGTTCCCATCGCTATTACAAAACCGTACATGAGATTTTCACCTCATACGGCTCCTCAGGGCCACAAATAAATGTAAGGACCGGTTCAGTATTAGTTATCTTGATATGGGTATAGATAGATAGAGTCAAAATTTAACGTAGGGTCCCCAATTAGACCAATGGAATTCTGTCTGCTAGAAGGATAAAAAAAAGAGGATTTCTGAATTAATCTCATCCTTTAATAATTTCAATTTTTCTGTGTTGAGTAATAACTTAATTAATCCTTCAATAAAATACTCCTTGTAGAAATATCAATATATATTTCAACCCATCCTTTTATTTTGATTACGAAAAAGAATTAGACATTACATTAGTTCATGAATGATGACACCAATTTGATTTCGATGAATATAGGAAAGACAGAATAAAAGGATCCCTTTTTATTTTTGATTGTAATTGTATTGTTTCTACTTTTTTTGTTCCTCTTCTTCTTTCTGAGAAAAGGGGGCTTAAAAAAAGGTAAAGGATTATTTCGTTCCTGATAGTCATTTCTTTAATTGGTGGATAGCAGTATACTCTGGATCGGAATTGTGGGGAGTACTGCCTGATCATTTCTACCAACTTAAAGCCCCAATTAGTATTCTTTTTATGTTATGCCGAAGTATCCTTTTAGATAATTTACATAACCTCCATTACTAATCCGTTGTGTGTATTTTGGTGTTCCTTACTATCCACCCATTTTTTTTTTTCAATCTCCTGTTTTGAAATATATGTATTATAATACATACAACCACTAGTGAAAATTCCATATGATTGATCTTTTGAACCCGCTTCAAGCTAGGATGATCAATCATCCAATCTTGGGGTAAAAAAGGGCTTCTTCCACTTTTGTTTTGTTTACTTACCCTTAATTCTTGTACATAGGAAATGAGACTCAATCCACTTTACTGCAAATTTATAAGTTGTTTTCTTTCACTCATATATAACTATCTAATTTTCTTTATTAACCTAAAGATCTTTTATTAACCTAAAGATCTTTTATTAACCTAAAGAATAAATGAATAAAAAAATGAAGATATCTATTCAATTTCTTTTTTTCTATAGCGAAAAGGAAAAGAATAGGAAAAAGAAAAGTTTAGGTTTTAGCGAACCACACGTAGAGATATTGATAAAACACATAAAGTTAATGGTATTTCATAACTAATCGATTGAGCAGCTGCTCGCAGACCACCTAAAAAGGAATATTTATTATTTGATCCATATCCGGACATAAGAAGTCCAATAGGAGCAATACTTGAAATGGCAATCCATAAAAAAATACCGATATTGAGGTCAGCTAAAACAAGGTTATAACTAAAAGGAATTACGGAATAACTTAGTAGAATTGCTATGACTGCTATAGATGGTCCAATACTGAATAAAAAAGTATTTCCTCTAGATGGAAGAAGATTCTCTTTGAAAAGTAATTTTGTCCCATCTGCTAAAGCTTGAAGAATTCCCAAAGGGCTGGCGTATTCAGGCCCAATACGCTGTTGTATTCCTGCGGATATTTCTCTTTCTAACCACACAATTACTAGTACACCTATTATGATTCCCAATACAGGAGTCAAAATAGGGACAAGCATCCATATGATCCCAGAGACCTCTTGTAAGGATTCCAATCTGGAAAAAGAATTGATATCTTGTATTTCTGTTGTATCAATTATCATTTTAACGATCAACTTCTCCCATAATGATATCTATACTACCTAGTATCGTCATAATATCAGCCAATTTTTTTCTTTTAACTAATTGAGGAAGAATTTGCAAATTGATAAAACCCGGCGGGCGAATTTTCCATCTCCAAGGAAAACCACTTTGATCTCCTATCAGAAAAATTCCCAATTCTCCTTTTGGGGCTTCGACTCTTACATAAAGTTCTTGTTTCGGCAATTCAAAAGTAGGAGAAGGTTTTTTACTAATGAAGCGGTCTTCAAAATCATTCCATTCTTGATCACTTTTTCTATCAAAGCATCGGATTTCTAAATTCTCATAGGGTCCTCCCGGAATTCCTTCCAAAGCCTGTTGAATAATTTTTATGGATTCCGTCATTTCACCGATTCGAACTAAATACCGAGCTAATGAATCTCCTTCTTTTTGCCACTGGACTTCCCAATCAAATTCGTCATAAGACTCATAATGATCAACTTTACGAAGATCCCAGTCTATTCCAGACGCTCGTAGCATTGGTCCTGATAAACCCCAATTTATTGCTTCTTCTCCACCAACAATTCCTACCCCTTCAACTCGTTCTAAAAAAATAGGGTTTCGCGTAATAAGTTTTTGATATTCAACAACCCCGGTTAAAAAATAATCGCAGAAATCCAAACATTTATCTATCCAGCCATGAGGTAAATCAGCCGCTATTCCTCCGATACGAAAGTAATTATGCATCATTCTCATACCGGTGGCAGCTTCGAATAGATCATATACTAATTCTCTTTCTCTGAAAATATAGAAGAAAGGAGTCTGTGCACCAATATCTGCCATAAAAGGGCCAAGCCACAACAGATGAGAAGCTATACGACTCAACTCCAACATAATTACTCTGATATAGCTAGCCCTTTTAGGTACTTGAATATTTCCCAACTGTTCTGGTCCATTTACAGTTATTGCTTCTGTGAACATCGTAGCTAAATAATCCCAACGGGTTACATAAGGCAGATATTGTATAATTGTTCGGTTTTCCGCAATTTTTTCCATCCCTCTGTGTAAATAACCCAATACTGGTTCACAGTCAATAACATCCTCACCATCTAAAGTAACGATGAGACGAAGAACACCGTGCATTGATGGGTGGTGAGGTCCCATATTGACTATCATAAAGTCCTTTCCTGTAGCTAGTATACTCATGGGTTTTTCCTCTATTCATTCTTACATGAATTGTTGAAAGTGCTAAGAAGTTCATCAAGATTCAAAATCAAATAAATAATTCAATTTTTTTTTTAATTAACGGTTTTTTGACTCCCGAATATTCAACTTACTAATTAATTCTTTATAACGTACTCTATTTTTCTTTGACAAATAAGCTAGGAGACGTTGGCGTTTTTCCAGAATTTTTCGTAGACCCCTTTGAGATGAATAGTCTTTTTTGTGCAATTCTAAATGTGAAGTAAGTCTTTGGATTTTATTGGTGAAACGGAATACTTGAAATTCGACCGATCCGCTGTTTTTTTCTTTTTTTTCTTGAAAAATAACTGAGATAAATGAATTTTTTACCATAAAACAAAATCCCCCTTTTTTTTAATATGAATTTTACTGATCAGTAATAATAATGCTAGGTACTTGAATTTAATATATACAACAATCTTAAGTTCGTTATGAACGTCCTAGAGAATCAATAATAAATCAATAATAAATCAATCCAATTTTCAATTTGATTACGGATCAAAAAGGATGGTATATTTATGCAAAAGAAAAAATTTAGACCTAAAAAAAAATATTTTGTTGAGTCATTTATGGATCTAATTGATATGTATATAATTAAATTATTATCATGTATCAGACTGGAATCTAAGACAAGACATGTGTACATTTCTTTGTTTTCATATCCCAAACATGGGATATGATAGATAGGAAAAATATACTATTAACGACTTTTCAATCGTGGATACATATGTATCCTTACCATACTGAAACGACTGCCATTATTGGTATTAAACCAATAACGATTCATACAAATTAAATCTTCTAATCGATAATTGGGCCAAATAAAGAACTTTAATTTAATTAGTTTAGTTTTCTCTCTAGCAAGATCTCTGCTTTTAGCCAAAGCGTGACCGCCGTTTTTTACGTTTTTAATAAAAAATACTGGATTTCTATGCATACCCTTTCGATTCTTTGAATTGAAACAAATTTGAGTTCTCAACTCTCTGCGACGTTTAGGGAATAAAATATTTTCAGGAACAAGTAAATCATAATGATTTTTGTGTCTACTTCCAGTCATTTTTTGCTGTCTTGCAATGGATTCATCCAAATTTGTCTTATCAATATATCCTTTTTCTCGGTATCTTTTAGTAATTTTTCGCTTATTCGTATGAACCAATGAAATACCTACGGTTTGATATATATAAAATTGTCCATCATTTTTTACAGACAGACGAAAGGGTTCGATAATCAACATTCCCGTTTTCATCAATTCTTGAAGAGTTAAATCCTTCTGAAGCGTCAAAATATCCAGACAGATTTCTTCCGTTTCAATATAGGATATAGCAATTGCTTTGGGATTTCTCAGTCGAATCAGGAAAGAATACATGTTGATATTATTAATTATTTTTTGATTTAAAGAATTACCCCATTTCAACTGAAAACACAAATTTTGTTTTAAGAAGGAATCAAGTTCTACTTCTGTGTTGATGAAATAAAGTTCTCTTTCTGTGTTTCGCTTGTATTGCTTTTTGTTTTTAGGTTTTTTTATGTCCGATCCCGTATCATTTTCTTCAACATCTTTTTTTTTGTTTGAGAGAACTGATCCAAGACTTATTTGCTTTTGTGCATCTGATTTCGGATTCTCTTGGCCTGCGGTTTTTTTTTCTTCTTGACTTTGATTCACAAAATCAAGATATTTTTTTTGATGATATGATACAAAAAGATCTGCTTTTTTCTTTATAATTATATTTTTCTTCCAATTTTCAGTTCCATTAAAATTGAAAAAAAGCAGTTTGATTGGTATGATCCAGGGTTTCATTCGATATGCATTCCAAAGTAGCACGAATTCTGGGAAGAACCAAAGCTCCTGGTTTGATATAGACCAACTTAATCTTTCTTCATTCATTTTCCTCCAATCAATCCCGGATTCAATAGCGACCTTATTTCTAAGACAAAAGTTGAGAATTCTCCAATCAAAATATTTTCTATCCGAATTTTGCTCCCTACTCATAATATCATCTTCTCTTAGATAATTATTGATAGGGATACCTCCCAACATAGCAAAGAATTTGCCTTTCTTTATATTGTAATTATAAATAAATTCTTCTTTATTATTTACTTGGACTGGTGATTTATCAATATACGAGTCTTTCTTATCTTCATAATTAATCGATTTATATGATAAAAGATCATATCTATAGTGTTTTTTAAACTTAGAGTTTTGATTCCGTAATGGGTCTGCTTCAAAAAAATTTTGTTTTTCGCAATGTGTTAATCTGTTTTTTTCATTTTTTTCATATGAATCTCTTTTAGTTAAATCCTTATTTTGAACCATACATTGCTGATTGATTCTATTTCGCCATTCTTGTGGTACTAATTTAGCCGATCTAATCGGAGATATATCATGTTGATATTGATAATGACTGCTTAACCAGGTTTTCCATTCATTCATTCCAAAATTCAAAAAAGGTTTATGTCTTAATTCGTAATTAAATATTCTTTGTTTTTCAAAAAAATCTTTTATTTCATTCTTAAGAAATAGAGATGTTCCGTGATATTGAAGAATGGGTCTTAAATTAGAAAAGTTAATAACTTGGGCTTGAAACAATTTGTAAAATACATATGCTTGTGATTGTGAGAAAGACGATAAATCGCAAGAAATCTTTGAATTCTTATTCTTAATCTTATAAAGTGATTTTTTGATAGTCAAAATAAAGTTAATTTGATTTTGATTTGTTTTATTAATTATTTCCTGATTTACTTCATTATTGTAGACGTTTTTATCAAGAAAAGATTTTCCATGGATTCTTGGAATAGTAAGGATAGATAGAAAAATATTTATGTATATCTTTTCAATAAAAAATTTTATAAAAAAATTGTATTTACGGATTAATCGAGTATTCTTTTTTTTTAATATCTGCCAATTTTTTTTTGATGATTCTAATATTTTAGCATAATAATTTGTTTTGTTCGAACTAATATTTATTTCTTGAGTTAGTGATCCTTTTTTCTTTTTTTTTGTAATTTTATCTATTTCATTTTTGAAAATGCTTGTTCTATTAGTCAGATTTTGCAATTTTTTTTCTATCAGTGATAAATTTGTACAATCCAGAGATGAAATTTCAAGAGACGATTCGTGAATCATCTGAATTAATTTTTTTTTAGTTTCGTGCAATTCATCGATTTCTTTCAATGTTTCTCTTTCTTTCAATGTTTCTCTTTCTTTCAATGTAAATAAGTTTCTTTTTAAGAGTTCTTTTTTTCTTTTTTTTAGAAATGGAATCCTTTTCATGACCCATTTTTTGGTTTCTTTTGCGATTTTTCGAAGCAATTTTATTCGTTTTTTTAAAACTCTTAAAACTATAAATTTAGATTTTATAATTTTTTTTTTGAATTCTTGAAAAATGGGTTCAAAAAACGAAGATTTTTTTTGGCGAAAACCACAAGTCCGGTAGCTTTCTAGTCCCCAAATTGTTAAAAAACAAAAATCATTTTCTTGTTCATTTATTGGATCTTTATCAGGGGATTCTATCTTAGATCTGTGCCAGGGTTTCAGGCGAAACGGGAATAGAATCTTTATCTGCATACCCTCTGTTAACCAGTTTTTCGGAAATTCTGTTTCGGATAATTGAACACCATCATAGGTGCATTTAACATGCATTTCCCGACTCCAATCCTTTAAATCCTCGGACCACTCGGGATTTTGGAATAATAGTATGCGGACAATATTTTTAGCTATTATGAATGAAGGTAATATAATATATTTTCTAAGAATCGATTGGATTACTAATACATAACCTCTTACTGCGTGACCCAATACAAGGATTTCCCAGTTGTCTGCTATTTCACTATTTGCTGTTTTGTTGTTTTTGTATTTTTCTCTTTTTGTCTTTTCGTTTGTATAATCAGAAATTTTTTGGTCTTTATTTTTCCACATCCAATTTTTAAAAATTACTTTTATTGGTGCGGAAATATTCAAATAAAACGCTTTGTTTATTCTGTCCAAAAAAAGGGGAGAATGGGCATTTGCTTGAACTAGTTCCCAAATTAAGGTTTTACGTCTTTGTGCGCGCATGGAACCTTTGATTATACCTCGACGAAAATCCGATTGTTCCGGATAACGTCGCAAACTCACCTCCTCCACTTGATCACTATTTTTGGTATTAGTATAAATAGGGAAAATTGGGCCTTTCTCAGTAAAAAGCATTATACGTTTGCATTTTCGTGCACGAATTTCACACTCCTCCGGTATACGTCCAGAGTATATCATATTCTCTTGTTCTAAATTATCGATTAATTTGTATGACCACCGTGGAACTTTTTTACTAATTTCTTTTATTCCAATTGATTTTTTTCTAATTATTTGGTTTTGTGGATCGGTTATAACTGCATCGAATAAAAATTTTAAAATTGGGATTCGTTTTTCTGAATCAATTTGCTTTCGTTTGTGTTTTGGAAATAAAGACCGGACTTTTTCTGTTGAAAATAATTTTTGATTAAATCCGTCTATTGTCTGTTCAAATTCTTGATAATCATTAGTAAGAAGTAAACCGTGAATCTTATTTATCCAACTCGTTCTTATCTTATTTTTTATATAAGTTTCATTTAGGATTACAGGTGAAAATAAATTTTTGATTCTTCTACGATTTTTGATTCGTCCACGATAAGGTCCATACAAGAAAGGATCATATATTTTAGGTAAGTATTTTTTTTTAGTCTTACCAATACACAATTGAGTCTTTTTTTCGAGTACATCCAGAAAAAGAGATCCTTTATCTAAAATTTCTATTCTATTTATAAATTCTTTGGTTACGTTGTTTTTTTTTTGTTCATTGGTGTAATTCCAATGATTATACAATTCATTAAAAGTTTCTGCCTTTTCGGTTGTGAAAAAAGACATTTTTTTTTGGATCATTTCCAAAAAGGTTGCCAAACTGGCTGGATACGTAAAAGAGATCCTTTCTTTTCCATCACTTCGACATGTATAAAAAAAATAGTGTGACATTTCATTTCGTACAGTATTTTCAAATCGATTATTTTTTTTATATCGAAATGGACGATTCCATCGTTGATAGTCGAAAAGAAGAGTCACAAGAGGTTTTTCAAACCATAATAAAAATAAAGATTG
>DAIEQH010000109.1 GCA_027347985.1 Candidatus Nomurabacteria bacterium
AGGAAATTCCGACTTGCGGCGGATCCCAAGCTGTTACCTGGTTTACTTTTGTTTTTTCAGCAAGCGTCTGATCTCTGGCTGCTTTAAGCTGGGGATTGTTTTGAATTGCTACATTGACCAGATTATTTAAGCTATCATTACCGTTCGGGGTTTGTGAATAAATTGAAACCGGCAAAAATAAATATAAAAAAAGAATTAATGCTGATATTTTAATCATTAGTTTAATTTCCTATGAAATTTTTAGAATTGCTATTATAGTATTGCCATTTAAATCTTTGTTTTTTATGTCAAGATATTTGAAATGATTTTCCATATTCCATTGTGGCTTTCCGCGCTATGTCTATATCCTTAATAACAATAATTTACTTACTTTGGGGTTCAAGCTCAAGTCCAAGAAAAAAGCAAAGGAGATATTCCTCCATTGCGGACAGACAGCAGTACTATAGAAAAATTTATGCCAGTGAGAAAAGTTTAATTACGGCTTATATATGGAATTTTTTAGTGGAAAGTAGTTGGGCTAATTAAAAAAGTTTAAATATTTTTAAGATATTTAAAACTAAATTAGCTTAGAAAG
>DAIEQH010000110.1 GCA_027347985.1 Candidatus Nomurabacteria bacterium
AGCAGTTTGTTAGACGTTGAATTTATATACTTTAATCCCTTTGAAAATATATCTCCAAATCCGAAGCTATTTGAGAATAAGAACTATTCTGAAAAGTACAATTCATTTTCGTCAGCAGCGGGGATTGCTTACAGGATCGGATAAACCTAAATATTCATAGCGCGGCAAGCTTGCCTACCGGCAGGCAGGCCGCAATGGAATATGGAATATGGAATATGTATGATGGAATATGGAAAATCATTTCAAATATCTTGACATAAAAAACAATCCGCCTATGGCGGATAAACTGTAATACTATAATACTAAATCAGCAGAATTTTGTTTAAGGGTTTCTATATGCGGATGAGAATTATTTCAGGAGAATTTAAGGGAAGGTTGATCAATGTACCGCAATCAAAACTTATCCGACCGACAACTGATCGTGTTAGAGAAACTCTTTTCAATTTATTAAACAACATAATAAATTTCGAAGGAATAAAAGTTTTAGATATATACGCCGGCTCGGGTTCACTTGGGCTTGAATGCCTAAGCAGAGGTGCCGGTTCGGTAGATTTTGTCGAAAAGAATT
>DAIEQH010000111.1 GCA_027347985.1 Candidatus Nomurabacteria bacterium
CCTTTTATTGCTTATTTTAATTGCGGGAATTTTAAGCTATCTCGGCATATTGCAATACAATCCATTGATGCTTCTTTTCTCCACGGTGGCAATAATTTTTATTTCCTTTATTGTTAACTTTTTATTTTCTAAGGCTTTCGATGCACCCACTAATGTTGAATCGGCTTACATCACCGCCCTAATTTTAGTACTCATAATCACACCGCCAAATTCATTCAATGATATACCCTACCTATTGTTTATTTTCTGGGCAGCAGTCTGGGCAATGGCTTCGAAGTACATTCTAGCTATCGGCAAAAAACATATTTTCAATCCAGCAGCTTTCGCTGTGATGCTGACAGCATTTACTATCAATCAATCCGCGAGTTGGTGGATCAGCACTGCTTATATGGCTCCATTTGTTTTATTGGGTGGATTATTAATAACACGTAAAATTAGAAGATTCGATTTGGTTTTTAGTTTTATTATCGTGTCGCTCGTTGTCTCAAGCTATACCCACTTCAATAATTTTATAAACTTACCAGTATTATTATACCGAACAATACTTACTTCTCCATTGCTCTTCTTT
>DAIEQH010000112.1 GCA_027347985.1 Candidatus Nomurabacteria bacterium
GAAAGTTCTACGGTGACGTGGCTTGATTTTTTCTGGAGCATCGACATGCTTCCGCGTGCGCGCGGCATTGAGCGCTTGAATACGACGCCCTGGCCGACGGTCATCTTCGACACGACGAGGTCGTCTTGCGAAATGCCCTTGGTGCGCGCATTGGCGACCGCGGAGCGGATGAGCTTGGCGACCGGCTCCGCCGCACGTTTCGGCATCGCATCCAAAACAACGAGCGCTTCATTCACGCGCTTGCCGCGGACCAGACCAACGACCAACCCCACCTTGCGCGGTGATTGGCGATAGTTCGAGAGTTGTGCGGTTGCGGTTTTCATAAGGCTTTAGGCTTTAGGCTTTAGGCTTTAGGGATTTCCTAGCGCCTAGAGCCTGATGCCTGGGTTCATTATTTCTTCTTCGTGTCGGTCGTTGCTGCCTTAGCTGCCTGTGCGGCGGCGATCTCGGATTCCTTCTTCTTCTGTTCGAGCTCCTTCTGCATCTTACCGCCGTGGCGCAAGAACTTCTTGGTCGGGGAGAATTCGCCGAGGCGATGACCTACCATGTCCTCACCGACGAG
>DAIEQH010000113.1 GCA_027347985.1 Candidatus Nomurabacteria bacterium
ATTCTGAGCAGAGCTTCTCTAACTGCCTCAGCTTTTTTTCTAGCCGTAATATCCCTTGTGAACCCAAATGTCCCTATAATTTTTCCATTTTCATCAATTGTGGGCATTTTATGAGAAGTAGCCCAAGTAATTCTTCCGTCTTTCCATATTTCTTTTTTCCTTTCCAAAAGATTCACCAAAAAATCTCTTAGTTATGTACGATATTCCTGAAGATAAAAAAGCAGAAAGAGAATGGTTTCGTTTCCATCTTAAGAAATTCGGTTATGAAATGATTCAAAGAAGTGTTTGGGTTGGACCGTCTCCTTTGCCAAAAGACTTTTTGGACTATCTTGGAGAGATAAAACTTAAGAGTCATGTCAAGACTTTTAAATTGGCTAAGTCGTATAAAAATAGAACATAATTGTATAATATACATATACTTAGCTATAGCAGAGTATATGTATAATTGTAATTTGGAGAGAGGGTAAGGGGGTGAGGTGTGTTATAATAGTCAAATGGAAGATAAAATTAAAGTCGGAATAATACGAGGTGGAACAGGTGGACACTATACTTCTTCTTTGAA
>DAIEQH010000114.1 GCA_027347985.1 Candidatus Nomurabacteria bacterium
ATAAATATTTTTTTTATAGGGTTTTAAACGGACAATCTTCACATTTAAACCCTTATTTTGCAAATCTTTTTTCAAGTTTTGAATATAATTTCTCTGGTCGTAGCCAAGAGCGATAATATCTGGGCGCTCTTTCACTATATGCGGTATATGGTTATTGAGTCCAGATAAAACAACACGGTCAACCAAGAGACATTTTTTTATTAAATTTAATCTTTGTTTTTCATTCAACTCCGGCTTGGAGCCCTTTATTTTATATACATTTTTATCTCTAGCTATTGAAACAATTAAAAATGAATTCTTTATGAAGTTTTTTGCTTGTTTGAAGAAGTTCAAATGCCCTTGATGTAGGCCATCAAAGGTTCCAAAAACCATAACTTTTGCTTTTGTTTTATCTTTCATTTTTATATATCCAGTATCGTAGTTTAATACCCTCTTTATTTTTATGTTTACCTGCAAAAATTCCACCATTTTTTTCTATAACTTTCCTAGAACCGACATTGTCTTCATCACAGGTTATTAAGGCTTTTTTAATACCCAATTTCCAAGATTGTTTCAACCCGAG
>DAIEQH010000115.1 GCA_027347985.1 Candidatus Nomurabacteria bacterium
CAAAAATTAGAAAAGTCAGAAGTATTTCAAGAACTAAAAGAAATGCAACCTGACGCGGAAAATTTTTGTTCAAATCCTGGTTGTTTTACCCCCATTTTTGATCAAGGGGAGTGTCCAAATTGCGGAAGTTAAAAAGCCTGTGGTTTTATACGCAGGCTTGATTTTTAAAACAAATTATTAAAAGGAGGTATTCCTTTATGATGACGAAAATAGGGTTGGGTTTCTTGTTTTTTTACATAGTGGTAATGCTATGTTTTGCAATACCACATAAGAAGAAAGGAGAAGAGAAATGAAAAAGCAGTCTCAAATAAATTTGACTGCTTTTTTTTGTGGACCCCATGAAACTCAGTTTGAACCAACCCGTCACTGAATTCAAAGAATTCTCAAAACTTAATTATTTAGCCACTCTTCCTTAGAAATTCCAGATTGTAAAATAATACCTTTCAGAGTTCTTGGTTTTATTGTTTTTTTAGAATGAAAAGGAACGCAGACATTTCTTAGTATTCCTTTATAACTGCCAGTATAGTAAAAGTGACTTGCATTCGTATAGTTAAGA
>DAIEQH010000116.1 GCA_027347985.1 Candidatus Nomurabacteria bacterium
GCATAATATTAGCTGTTATAAGCAGATAATATGAGAGAAAAAAAAGTAGATAAATTCTTTTTGACCGTGTTTTTACTCCTTGTTTTTATAGGCGTAGCTATGTTTATTTCCGCCTCTTTGGGAATTCTACAAAGAAGCGAGTCCACTTTCACTTCCGTATTAGTGAGCCAGCTTTTATTCGGTTTTGGTTTCGGATTGGCAGGAATGTATTTGGCCATGAAAGTAGATTATAAATTTTGGCGTAATTATTCTTTTTATATTTTTTTAGGATCCATTCTTCTTACAGCTGCGGTTTTTATACCCCATTTAGGATGGACACACCTGGGAGCTACTAGATGGATATCTTTAGGCCCGCTTAGATTTCAGCCGGTAGAGATTTTAAAATTCGGTTTCATCATATATTTTGCCGCCTGGTTATCGTGGGTAAAAAACAAAGTGCAGGATTTTAAATTTGGTATTCTTCCTTTTGGCGTTATGCTTGCAATAATAGCGGTAGTTTTATTTCGGCAACCAGATACGAAGAGTTTTATTTTAATTGCAATTACCGGAATC
>DAIEQH010000117.1 GCA_027347985.1 Candidatus Nomurabacteria bacterium
CCATACAGGCACTACTTCCTCATTTGTAGGATTAATTGCTTTTATTCCTTTCAGTTCCACTCCTGTTTTTTCTTTATCTTCTCTTGTTCTTTCAAGCTCTGACTCCTTTTTGACTTTTTGAATATAATCTTCAACTTCTTTTTTATTTTCAACTTGTCCCAAAAGTTTTTCTACAAGTGGATGTTCTGGTGCTAGCACAACATATGTCACCCCAAAAAGCGTATCTGCGCGAGTGGTGAAGACCTTAACAAAAAAATCCGAGCTTCTTTCAATTTTGAGCTTCCCGAGGGTCCCGCCCCTGTACTCAGGGGAAGGGCGCAGGGACGAAAAATTGGAAGAAGTGAGGATTTTAAAACTAATCTCACTCCCTTCTGACTTCCCTATCCAATTTCTTTGTTGAGATTTTACTCGTTCTGGATAATCTACTAAATCTAAATCTTTATCGAGTCTGTCTGCATATTTTGTAATAGCAAGCATCCATTGTTCTTTCTCTCGTTTTTCCGTAGCACTCCCACAACGGTCGCAGATGCCACCGACGGCTTCTTCATT
>DAIEQH010000118.1 GCA_027347985.1 Candidatus Nomurabacteria bacterium
TTTCCAGGTGCGGTTGCTGAGACTTGAGCATAAATCAACTTCAAAAATGAAAGGAAACCAAAATGAAAGCAGCATTGAATTCAATAGCGCTAGTAGCAGTCGCCATCGTGTTCGCATATAGTCCAGCATCGTATGCGCAGGGAATGATGGGGGGCGGCATGCAGCACATGCAGAACATGAACAACATGCAGCAGATGATGTCGATGCAGGACATGATGCAGCACATGCAGGCCATGACACATGAGCTGTCAGGCATGATGGATCGGATGAACGGCATGAAAGGAATGAGCGGAATGTCCGCCGAAGGCGGATCCGCCTCTGGCGGAAAGGGGATGGATCAACAAATGGCCATGATGGGGCAGATGAAGAAGTTAGGAACGAATATGGAATCGCTGATTCACCAGATGAGCGAGAGTGTGGCGGACAAGGGGATGATGGCAAATCCCAAGATGAAGGACCAGATGATGCAGATGCAGATACACATGGGCTCGCTTGTCAACGACTATCACGAGATGATGCAAAACCTGAAGAAAGAACAGAACGAC
>DAIEQH010000011.1 GCA_027347985.1 Candidatus Nomurabacteria bacterium
TTTTAAAGCTCCTTCGTCTAGTTCTGTTTTTAATAATTTGCTAGATCTTTTTACAATTTCTGCAATTTCTTCGTTTGAATAAAATTCTAATCTGAAAACTCCACCAGAAAATCGTGAACGAAGAGGGGAGGAAACGAGAGCGACGCGTGTTGTGGCTGCAATTAATGTGAAAGGTGGAAGATCAAGTTGGATAGTACGAGCAGAAGGACCTTTGCCGATGATTATATCTAGGACGCCAGACTCCATGGCAGGGTAGAGTATCTCTTCAACCATTTTGTTGAGTCTATGTATCTCGTCTATAAAGAGAATATCTCCAGAAGCAAGATTAGTGAGAATAGAAGCGAGGTCTCCAACTTTTTCAATAGCTGGTCCAGAAGTTATTTTCATTTGCTTTCCAGTCTCTTTTGCTATCAGATGAGCAAGAGTCGTTTTTCCCAAACCTGGAGGTCCATAAAAGAGGATATGTTCTGGGATATGACCTCTTTCTTCCGCAGCTCGTAAAAGTATTTTAACGTTATCTTTTATGTATTTTTGGCCAATATATTCGTCCCAACGGGTGGGTCTTAGGGTAGTATCTAGAATAGACTCCTCTGTCTTTATTTCGTTTTTAGCTTTATTTTGCATGGTTTTTATGCTTTTAGCTCAAGGTAATTTACTTTAAAATTGTATTATATGCTTGACTTTTTATTCTTTATATGCTATATTTGTTTATATAGCTTCTTATCAACAGGCTATACACAATACTGTCCACATTATAGCATTTGCTTGGTATGGAATATAGTATAATTATTTTGTAGAGGTTTAGGCCTTTTTTGTTTTAAGAAGACACTAATCTCTAAGCAATCAGCCATCGGTTATACAAATTTGCATAGGACGTTTTGGTGCTCTCACGAGTTCCTGGGGCTATCCTTTAATGATTTGTTACTTTTGGGGCTTAGCTCTGAAAGGATTGTTTAGAGATTAGTGTTTTTTTTGTTTTTATTCCTCGTTTAGATCAACGACGCTTTGCACTTCTTCAAAAGAAGTAATACCATTTAGAATTTTTACAATGCCATCTTGGCGCATGGAAAGTATTCCTTGAGCTCGAGCAACTTTTTTTATTTCACGCTCACTTGGATTTTGAGGCATTATTTTTTCTATTGCTTCATCTGTTTTGATTGCTTCAAAGATACCTATTCGTCCGCTGTATCCAGTCATATTACATTTATCACAACCGACAGGAGCAAAAAGTTTTATCGCTGCATCAGGATTTATATTATAATTTGCCAAATTTTTGCCCTCTTCTTTTATACTATCCATTACTAGTTTCATTGTTGCCATTTCTTTTTCTTCTCCAGCTTTTTCTTTCTTACAGAATGGACAAAGTTTGCGGACTAAACGTTGAGCGATAGAAAGAGACAAAGCAGAGACCATGATTTTCGGATTAGCATCAAGGTCTATCAAACGAGGAATGACTCCAGCTGCGTTGTTGGTGTGAAGGGTAGAAAAGACCATGTGTCCAGTCAAAGCAGACTCTATAGCTGTTTTGGCAGTTTCGGAATCACGTATTTCTCCGACCATTATGACATCTGGATCTTGACGGAGAGCAGAACGCAATCCTTCTAAAAATGTATAACCTTTTTCATCATTTGTTTGAGTTTGGGTTATACCTTCTAAATGATATTCTATTGGGTCTTCAATGGTTATAATATTTATTTCTGGTGTATATATTTTTCTCAAAAATGCATAAAGAGTCGTTGTTTTTCCTGAGCCTGTCGGTCCTGTAACCAATATCAAACCATTGGGCTTTTTTATTTCTTCTGCTATTACAGAGAATAGATAAGGTTCTATCCCAATATCCTCAAGTTTTACTCGGATAGATTTCGGATCAAGAATACGCATGACAATAGCTTCACCATAAGCTCCAGGAATGAGGGAAGTACGAATACTTAATTCTTCATTTTCTTCCATAATACTGAAACGTCCATCTTGGGCTGTCTTGGAAGTTAATTTCATACCAGAAAGAAGTTTGATTCTTGAATTTAGAAGATGATAAATATTATTTTCAAAAAACATTACGTCATAAAGTACGCCATCTAAACGAAATCGCAATCTAGCCTGTTCTTTCTCTGGTTCTATATGTATGTCGGAGGCTTTTATTGCAATTGCTCCAGCTAGAATTATTTCAAACATACGAGAAATTTTATGTATTGGATTTATTTCTTTTGTTTCTTCTACTAGTTTTTCTATATCTTTAATTGTTTTAATATCTTTTCCAATTTCTTTTAATACTTCTATAGAAATATCCAAGCCTCCTATCTTTGAACTCTCTGCTTGGGAAAGTTCCACGTATCTCGCCCAAACTTTTTCTAAAGAAGCGAGAGAAACCATGTAAAAAGTAGGAACTAATCCTTCTCTTTCTATTTGGTCTTTTAATTTTGAAATTAACTCATCTGATGGAGAACGCAATCCTATAAAAATATTCTTTCCAAAAAGTTTAAAAGGTGCCACTTTTAAATCACGTGCTTCTTTTTCAGATATAGCTCGCAAAGCTTCATTATCTACTCCTATTTGAGCTAAATTAATATAAGGAAGTTTGTATTTTGATTCTGCGAGCACAGCCACGAGCTCTTCCTCTTCCTGTTTTCGTATTTCATCCAGTTGTTTATTTTGTTTTTCTTCGTCGAAGGTTGCCATTTACTTTTTAATAATACAACATTTTCTTATGAATAACCAACTATAAAAATGATATAATCTAGCTAATGGCTAAAGATAAAAAGACATTAGTGCTATTGGATGCTCATGCGATAATACATCGGGCTTATCATGCCTTGCCTGAATTTTTGTCGTCCAAAGGTGAACCAACAGGGGCACTTTATGGGCTTTCCACTATGTTGATGAAAATCATTACAGATTTAAAGCCTGATTATATAGTGGCTTGTTATGACTTGCCTCAAAAAACATTTAGACATGAAGCATATGATGGATATAAGGCGGGCAGAGCCAAAACAGAAGACGCTCTCGTTTTACAGTTAAAAAATTCTAGACAAATTTTTGAAGCCTTTAATGTACCCATTTATGATTCGCCGGGCTTTGAAGCAGATGATGTTTTGGGCACAATAGTCGAGGAATTAAAAAAAGATAAAAATATAAATATTATTATTGCTTCAGGGGATATGGATACAATGCAATTAATAGATGATAAAAAAGTACAAGTATACACTTTAAAGAAAGGAATTAATGACACTATTTTATATGACGAAGAAAAAGTAATAGACAGATTTGGATTTAAGCCAAAACTTTTACCAGATTATAAAGGATTGCGCGGTGACCCCTCAGATAATATCATCGGGATCAAAGGTATTGGGGAGAAAACAGCTACAAATTTAATTATAAATTTTGGAACAATAGAAGAAATATATAAAAAGATAAAAAAAGATGAGAGCTCTTTTATAAAAAGTGGAATTTCTCCTAGGGTGCTGGAATTAATAAAAAATAACGAAGAAGAAGCCTTGTTTTCAAAGACTTTAGCAAAGATTAGAACGGATGCGCCAATAGATTTCAAATTGCCAGAAAAAACTTTTTGGGAAAATGCAGATTTGAAAAAAATTGAGACAACTTTTTCTTTATTTGAGTTTAGAAGCTTGTTTGCAAGATCGAAAAATTTTTTTGCAGGAAAGTTTCCCGAGGGTAATGCTCTCCGTCGTTCGCACTCTATCTTGGAAGGGCAAGATTTATCTGGTCGTAGCGAATACTCCTCCGAGCACAACCCTCAGGAAACTGGCTTGCTTTCCTTAAAGGTGGACGAAAAAAAGTTTCAAGAAGTAGCGATTGCTCTCTGGCTTATAAACTCAGATATAACTAATCCCACACAGGATGATATTTTACATTTTGCTAATACTAATTCTTTTGAAAAAGCCTATGAATATATCTTTAAAAAGCTGAAAGAAAAAGGATTAGAAAAAGTATATGAAGAGATAGAAAAACCAATAATTGGAATAGTCAAAGAGATGCAGGAGTGGGGCATCCTTATAGACAAAGGATATTTTGAAAAATTGTCAAAAGAATATCATGATGAACTAGACAAACTAACTGCTAAAATATATAAAATGGCTGGAACAGAATTTAATATTAATTCTCCGAAGCAAATGGGGGGAGTTCTTTTCGGGAAAATGGGGATGAAATCAAGTAAAAAGAAAAATGCCAGCGGTTCTTTCTCTACAAAAGTTTCTGTCCTGGAAGAATTAGAAGAAGATAATCCGATTATAAAAGAAATTCTTTCTTATCGGGAATTACAAAAATTACTTTCTACTTATGTTGATGTGATTCCAAAAATGGTGGCAGAAGACGGACGTCTACACGCCAAATTTTTACAAAACGGCACGACCACAGGAAGATTTTCTTCTCAAGATCCAAATTTACAAAATCTACCGATCAAAACTGAGCTAGGTAAAAAAATAAGAAATGGTTTTATCGCGGGAAAAGGATGCAAGCTCGTGGCTTTTGATTACAGTCAGATAGAGCTTCGGGTGGCAGCAATGCTTTCAGGGGATAAGAAAATGACAGCAATTTTCCGTGAAGGCAAAGATATTCATGCGGGGGTGGCTTCATTTGTCTTTGGTGTGCCAATAGATAAAGTAGATAGAGAGATGCGTCGCAAAGCGAAAGTGATAAACTTCGGTATTATTTACGGCATGGGTGTTTCAGCTTTACGTAAAAGTTTAGGAGGCACTCGAGAAGAAGCGCAAAAATTTTATGACAATTATTTTAATCAATTTTCTGGCGTGCGAGATTATTTAGAAAGTGTAAAAATTTTTGCGATGAAAAATACTTATACAGAAACTCTTTTTGGTAGACGCAGGTATTTCCCGAATATAAATTCCAGGATTCCGTTTTTGAAAAACATGGCAGAGCGTACAGCCATCAATGCTCCTGTCCAAGGTACTGCTACTGCGGACATAATAAAGCTTGCTATCAGATATGCCGAAGAGGATTTAAAAAAAGCAAAATTGTTAGACAAAGCACATCTCGTTCTCCAAATACATGACGAACTGGTTTATGAGGTAGAAGAAAATGTTTTAGAAGAGGCCTTAAAAATAATAGAAAATGCTATGCAAACGGTCCTAGAGAGGTCATATTTAAAATACAAAACAGACATTCCTTTATTGGTACATTCAGGCTTTGGGAACAACTTTGGGGAAGTTAAATAGTCTTTGTTTGTGTGGTATAATAGAACAATGGAAAAAGAAGGTCTAGAGGAACAAACAAAAGAAAAAAACCCTCATAAAAACAAGGTACATCAAATTTTGGCACATTCCTATCTCTTTTATTTCTTGTCTTTTTTAGTTGCACTTTTTCTAGATTTTATGTTTCCAATGAAAATTTTTGAGAAAGTTACTATGGCTTCTATCGGTGCCATATTTCTAATTTTTGGTACATTATTGATAATCTGGGCACAGAAGTCCTCTCTTAAATTGCAAAAAGAAAATATAACTAAAGAAACATTTTTACGTGGACCTTATCGCTATACTAGAAGTCCGACGCATTATGGGCTTTTCTTTTTGATGTTGGGTTTTGGAATTATGGCCAATGCTTTATTTATAATTATTTTTTCCGTAATTTCTTTTTTGATTACTAAATTTGTTTTTATAAAGAAAGAAGAGAAAATTCTCGGAGAAAAATACGGGGCTCCTTATTTAGAATACAAAAGATCAGTCAAACTCTAATATGATTTACCTTTTTTGTGGTGATGATACTAAAAACAAACATAGAGTTTACGAGAAATTCATAAAATCTGTACCAGTCGGCACGGAGACATTTTTTATTGGTAAAAATGATTTTTCTCCTATGGAAGTGGAAAGCTTTTATTCTGGATCAGGATTATTTTTTAATAAATGTGTGGTTGTTTTTACGAATATTTTTGAGAAAGAAGAGACCCTAAGTTTTGTTTTAGAGAAATTGAGTTTAATGGGAGAGTCGGAGAATGATTTCGTTTTTATAGAAGGTAAATTAAACAAACCTGTATTGGATGCTTTTAAAAAAACTAGAGCAGAACTCAATGTTTTTGAATTACCGAAAGAGAAAAAAGAAAAATATGACAATTTTTTGCTGACTTATGACTTTGAAAAAAGAGACAAGTTAAATTTGTGGATTCATTATAGGCAAGCGATAGACGTCGGTGTCGGAATGGAGGAATTAGTCGGAGTTTTGTTTTGGAAAGCTAAAGATATGCTCTTGAAAAGGAATTTTGGCAAATTTAAAGAAGAAGAATTGAAAAATTTTACAGCTAAACTTTCATACCTATTACCCGAAGCTCGTAAGGAAGGCAAAGACGCCGAAACTGTCTTTGAGCAGTTTTTACTTGAAGCTTTCTAAAAATCTGGTAGTATGAGACAGTATCTGTGTTAAATGAAATTTCCGCCCGTAGCTCAGCTGGTAGAGCAGATCCCTTTTAAGGATAAGGTCCTCGGTTCGATCCCGAGCGGGCGGACAAATTTAAATGCTATAATGGAAGAATTATGCATTCAGTTAACAAATCACTTATATATATACTTATTTTCACGATAATAAGTTCTTTTCTTTCTTATACAATTATTATAAAGACTTATGATCGTTTTTTTGAGAAAGGTTATTATGGAGAATAATATTTTTAAATTACACAGTCCTTTTGAACCAGCTGGTGATCAGCCGGAAGCTATTTCGAAGATTTTAGCCGGTCTCAAGAAGGGGATGAAAAAACAAACGTTGATTGGAGCCACAGGTACGGGTAAGACTTTTACCATAGCTAATGTCATAGCTAAATATAATAAACCGACTCTTGTTATTGCTCACAACAAAACACTTGCCGCTCAGCTTGCTTCTGAATTTCGAGAATTTTTTCCAGAATCTGCGGTGCATTATTTTGTTTCTTATTATGACTACTATCAACCAGAAGCTTATATGCCTGTGTCTGATACTTATATTGAAAAAGATGCCCAAATAAATAAAGAAATAGATCGCCTTCGTCACGCTACGACGCAAGCATTACTTACAAGACCTGATGTAATAATCGTCGCATCAGTTTCTTGTATTTATGGATTAGGTTCTCCGGAAGAATATGAAAAGGTTAATTTAAAACTGAAAGTCGGAATGAAAATGGACAGAATGACTTTAATGAAAAAGTTAATTGCAATTCATTTTGAACGTACAAATGTGGATTTAAGTCCAGGACAATTTCGTTCTATTGGTTCCCGAGTTGAATTTATGCCAGTATCTGAAACAGTGATGTATCAAGTAGAATTTGGTAACCAAAAACTGATAAAAAAGCTGGGCTTTAAGAATCTCCAAAGCCCAGCTTTGGGCTCGGTTTTAAGTGGAATAAAAAAAATTGATCCTATTTCTTCCCAAATAATTGAAGAAAAAAAAGACATTTTTATTTTTCCAGCTAAACATTTCATTACAGAAGATGTGAAAAAGAAAAAAGCGTTAGTAGAAATAAAAAAGGAATTAAATAAACAACTGAAGAAATTTGAAAAAGAAGGTAAGTTGTTAGAAGCGGAACGCATAAAAAGAAGAACCAATTATGATTTAGCAATGATAAAAGAAGTCGGTTATTGTAATGGTATAGAAAATTATTCTAGACATTTATCGGGCAAAAAAGAAGGGGAACCACCAGAAACCCTGCTTTCTTACTTTCCCCGAAGCCGGGCTTTGGGAAATTCTAAAAGCCCGGCTTCGGGAGAGCCAGACTTTTTGACTATTATTGATGAATCCCATGTAACATTACCTCAACTAGAAGGTATGTATGCAGGAGATGCTTCTCGCAAAAATACTCTTGTAGAGTATGGTTTTCGTCTACCTTCCGCTAAAGACAATAGGCCTTTAAAATATGAAGAATTTAGTAAAAAAATTGGACCCGTTATTTATACTAGCGCTACCCCAAGTGAGCAGGAACGCACTCAAAGTGAACAAATGGTAGAGCAAATAATTCGTCCGACTGGTCTCGTAGATCCAGAAATTTTGGTAAGGCCTGTGAGCGAAAATTCTCCTCTTGAGGAGTACCCGAAGGGGGAGGTGGATAAATCTTCCACCCCGTCTCGCAAGCGAGCTACCCCTCAAGAGGGGAATAATTATAATTACCCTGGCCAGATTCAGGATTTTATAAAAGAAGCAGAGAAAACAATTAAGAAAGGTTTTCGTGTTCTTGCGACAACACTGACAAAAAAAATGGCAGAGGATTTATCTTTATATTTAAAAGATAAAAAAATAAAAGCAGAATATTTACATAGTGATATTAAAACAATAGATAGAATAAAAATTCTTACTCAGTTTAGAAAAGGAGAGATAGACATATTAGTCGGAGTAAATTTACTTCGAGAAGGACTTGATTTACCAGAAGTTGCGTTGATTGGAATTTTAGACGCAGACAAAGAAGGATTTTTGCGTTCAGACACAGCCTTAATTCAGACGATAGGACGTGCCGCTCGTAACTCGGAAGGCAAAGTTGTTCTTTATGCAGATGTTTTGACTGGTTCAATGAAGAGAGCGATAGAAGAGACGACTCGTCGCCGAAATATTCAACTTGCTTACAATAAAAAACATGGGATTACTCCAAAAACGATAATAAAAAATATTAAAGACATCACACAAGAAATGGAAAGTGAACATGGTAAGACAGTGAATGCAGAACTAAAGTTAGATTTAGAAATATTTAAACGAGCTTATTCTAAAGAATTTAAAAAAGAAGAAAATCTTGCTCGCCAGAAAGTCAATTCCAATTTTTGGAAAGAAATCTTGTCTGATGAAGAGAGAGGGAATCTCATTTACGAAAAAATAATTAAAATAAAAGAGAAAGAAATGAACAAAGCAGTGAAAGAATTAGATTTTGAAACAGCTGCCATACTGCGCGATGAAATAATCGTTTTAAAAGAGAGAATAAATAAATAGTTTCTAAAATTCATTTTTCTGTTATACTAAAGCATAACTTAATATTGCAAAGAAAATCACTGACACCCCCTAAGAGTAAGGCGGGGTGTGATTGTAGTATATATGAATAAATTAGACAAAAACGTAGATAAAATAACGATTAAAGGGGCACGAACCCATAATCTAAAGAATATAAGTGTTGAAATGCCACGCAATAGTATGGTGGCTATTACTGGTGTCTCTGGGTCAGGTAAATCCTCCCTTGCTTTTGACACCATTTTTGCTGAAGGACAGAGAAGATATGTGGAATCTTTATCTTCTTATGCACGACAATTTTTAAATCAAATGCCGAAGCCAGATGTAGATGAAATCACAGGGTTATCTCCCGCTATTTCTATTGATCAAAAATCTCGGTCTAACAATCCTCGTTCTACTGTTGCGACAATTACAGAAATTTACGATTATCTTCGAGTTATGTATGCGCGTATTGGTCATCCACATTGTCCGACTTGTGGAGAAGAAATTAAAAAACTTTCCAATGAAGAAATTTTTAATTTCGTTTTAGAAAAAATAAAAACACTAGAGAAAAGCAAAAAGAATAAAAAATCTGTTATGGGGGTAGAATGGAACGAAACAGAAATTAGCATTTTTTCTCCCATTGTCCGTGGACGTAAAGGTGAATACTATCAACTTCTCTATGATTTACTTGGTAAAGGATTTTCAGAAATTCGTTTAGATGGAGTGATGAAGAAATTACGTGAACAAATAGTATTATCAAAAAATAAAGCGCACAACATTGATATTTTGGTTGACCACTTTGCTGTACATGAGTTTGCTAGTAAAAAAGACGAGAGCCGAATGAGACTTTCTGAAGCATTAGAACGGGCACTTCTTGAATCAGATGGACTTGTCACTATTTCTTTTGGTAAAGAAGAAGAATTTGTCATGTCTGCAAAATTTGCTTGCAAGAATGACGGTTTTTCTTTTCCAGAAATTGAACCTCGCCTTTTTTCTTTTAACTCTCCATATGGTGCCTGTGAAGTTTGTCATGGATTAGGTTCAAAATATTTTATGGGAGATGAACCATGTGATGCTTGTGGTGGTGCAAGACTTCGTCCTGAAGCTCTGAATGTTTTTTTGAAAGGGCAAGGACCCCTACCCAACCTCCCCCTTACTAAGGGGGAGGAGAAAGGAGGGGGTCTTAATATTCTAGATGTTGCTTCTCTCTCAATTAAAGATGCGCATGAATTTTTCAAAACATTAAAACTTTCGGAACAAGAGCGTGAAATATCTCTTCCAGTAGTAAAAGAAATAGAAGCTAGACTTCAGTTTATGCTAGATGTAGGACTCGATTATTTACAGCTTTCTCGTAAAGCAAACACCTTGTCAGGAGGGGAAGCACAACGTATCAGACTGGCTTCACAGCTTGGTTCTAGGCTTGTCGGAGCGCTCTATGTGCTCGATGAACCAACTATTGGATTACACCAAAGAGATAATGATCGTTTGATAAAAACCTTGGAAAATCTACGTGATTTGGGAAATACGATTTTAATTGTAGAACACGACGAAGACACTATCTATGCCTCAGATTATATTATTGATATTGGACCCAAGGCTGGAGTACATGGCGGAGAAATTATTGTTTCAGGTTGGCTAGAAGATTTACTGACAGCAAACCCCGAAGGAAAGAGTACTTCCTACGGGGCAGGAAAAAATACTAAATCTAGGACTCTTGGTTATTTAAGAGGTGAGTTAAAAATTGAAACTCCAGAAAAACGTCGAAATGCAAAAGGAGTTTTACGAATAGCAGGTGGAAAAGTTTTTAATATAAAAAATTTAAATATAGAAATTCCACTAGGGGTGATGACATCTATTACTGGTGTTTCTGGTTCCGGTAAAAGTTCTCTGATGTATGAGATTTTGTATAAAAATCTTCAAGCTCGTTATGAAAGGAAATATCGTACAGCAAAAGTTTTCAATTGTTCTTCTTTTACGGGCACAGAATATTTATCCCGAGCGGTTTTAATAGATCAATCTCCAATAGGTAGAACTCCACGCTCAAATATAGCGACTTATACTGGCACATTCACTCATATCCGAGATTTGTTTGCTACGACAGAAGAAGCACGACTTCGCGGTTGGAAATCAAATCGTTTTTCTTTCAATGTAAAAGGTGGACGTTGTGAAGCTTGTGAAGGAAATGGGCAAATTGCTGTGGAAATGCATTTTTTGCCGACCGTCTATGTCACTTGTGATGTTTGTAATGGTAAACGTTTTGATAAAGAAACACTCACAGTCAAATATAAGAAAAAAAATATTTATGAAATACTTCGCATGACCGTCGAAGAAGGGCTTACATTTTTCAAAGATATTCCCGCTATTTCTGACCGTCTTCATACTTTGATGGGTGTAGGTCTAGGATATTTAGAACTCGGTCAATCTGCCACCACTCTCTCGGGAGGAGAAGCTCAACGCGTGAAAATTTCAAGCGAGCTTTTTCGTCCTTATTTAGAAAAAACTATTTATCTTTTAGATGAGCCAACGGTTGGGCTACACTATGATGATGTGGTTAAACTTCTGGAAGTCTTAAATAAGCTTATATCTAAAGGGCACACGGTCGTCCTAATTGAACACAACTTAGATATTATAAAAAGCTCTGATTATATTATAGATATTGGGCCTGAGGGAGGAGTAAATGGTGGCAATTTAGTAGCTAAAGGTACTCCTGAAGATGTGGCCAATAACAATAAGAGTTATACTGGTAAATATCTTAAAAAGGCTTTACGTAAATAATTCTCATGAAAATTTCATATCTAAAAAAAATAAGATTACCAAATAAACCAGGTGTTTACTTTTTTAAGAAAGGAAAAGAAATTTTATATATTGGTAAAGCGACTTCTCTCAAAGATAGAGTCAAAAGTTATTTTGGAAAAGACTTGGTTGAGACTAGGGGTCCTATACTTGTGGATTTAATTTTTAAAGCAGACAAAATAGATTGGCAAGAGACAGAGAGTGTTTTAGAAGCTCTTATTTTAGAAGCAGTTTTAATAAAAAAACATCAACCGAAATATAATACTAAAGAAAAATCTGATAAAAGTTTCAACTATGTTTGTATTACTAAAGACAAAAAGGTTGCCATAGTTCGAGGGAAAATACTCAATAAAGAAAAATGTTCTTCTTTCTTTGGTCCTTTTCCAAATGGCAATCAGTTGCGCGAAGCTTTGAAAATTATAAGGAAAATTTTTCCTTATTTTGATGACAAAAAAGGCACGAAAGGAAGAGATGAGTTTTATAAACAAATAAAATTAGTGCCGGAAGATTTAATAGAGAATAAAAGCAATATCAAAAACATCAAATTGCTTTTTGAAGGCAAAAAGAAAAAGATTTTAAGCAATTTAAAAAAAGAAATGAAAGAATATGCAAAAATTAGAGAATTTGAAAAAGCAGGAGAAGTAAAAAAACAAATTTTTGCACTTCAACACATTAATGATGTGGCTTTAATAAAAAGTAACAGCGGAGCAGATAATAAAATTTTTGGTCCTGCGCCCTTTATAAAAACCCCTGCAAAGTTTTCTTCCAATTTTTCGTCCCTGCGCCCTTCCCCTGATTACAGGGGTGGGACCCTCGGGAAGCTCAAAATTGAAAGAAATCTCCGCAGGGTAGAAGCATACGACATCGCTCACATGTCTGGAAAAAATATGGTTGGGGTGATGGTTGTTGTAGAAAATGGAGAAATAGAAAAAAGTGAATACAAAAAATTTAAGATTAGAAGCCAAGAAGACGCGAATGACACCGGAGCCTTAAAAGAAGTGCTAGAAAGGCGCCTAGCACACACAGAATGGCCTTTTCCAGAGCTTATTGTGGTGGATGGGGGAATAGCCCAAATCAACGTAGCTAAGGCTGTTTTAGCCAAAATGGGCTTAAAAATAGAGGTTGTTTCTGTCTTAAAAGATGATAGACATAAAGCAAAAGCTATTCTAGGCGATAAGAAAATTGCTCTAAAATACAAAAGAGAAATTTTATTAGCAAACAATGAAGCCCATCGTTTTGCTATTGCTTATCATAAAAAATTAAGGAATAAAAACTTTTTAAAATGAAAAAATCACAGGAAAATATTTTAATAATAAATGATATTAGGAGTGTAACAAATGTCGGAGCGATGTTCCGAACTGCTGATGCAGCAGGGGTAAATAAAATTTATTTGACGGGGTACACACCCACACCCCTTGACCGCTTCGGAAGAATTCGCAAAGATATGGCAAAATCTGCTCTTGGGGCAGAAGATTTTGTTTCTTGGGAGTATAAAAAAAATATTTTGTCTCTACTTAAAAAATTGAAGGGAGAAAAATATTTGATAATAGGCATAGAACAAGCAAAAAATTCTGTTGATTATAAAACCCTTCGACTTCACTCAGGGCGGGGAAATGTTTTTATTGTGGGGGCAGAAGTGACAGGAATTCCAAAAAATATACTTGCAAAATGTGACATAATTGCCGAAATCCCAATGCGTGGCAAAAAAGAATCTCTGAATGTTTCTGTCGCTTGCGGAATTGCTTTGTTTGAAATATTGAAGATATAAAAATAAAGAAATATCAAAATTTATAAAGCAATCTATCTGGCAAAGCTTTGCCAGCGAACTGCTCGTCGCTCAAGAAAATAATAGTCGGAATACCTCCTTTATTTTCTAAGATCCTGCGCAAGGCTTTCTAAATTTTATATTTCTTTATTTTATTTTTGGTGTATAGAGCAAAAATGTGCGCTACGGCCATTTATTATTTTCCTTAAAATAATACCCTTACAGCCTTTTTTGCCGCATTTTTCTCCTGTGCGTCTATAGGCATTATGGCAAAGCTGGAATTTACCCTTTTTACCAAATAAATTTATATAATCGGACATTGAATCTCCACCTAAACTGATACTTTTCTTTAAAATACTTTGCAAACTCTCAAATATTTTTTTAAATCCTTCATCTTTTATGTCTTTTACTTTTCTTTCTGGGTTGACTAGAGATTGCCAGAGTATTTCATCAGAGTAAATATTACCTATGCCCGAGAGAAGAGATTGGTCCATTAAGACGATCTTTATTTTACCCTGTGGTTTTTTGCTTAATCTTTCTTTTAATTTCTGCCAAGTAAAGTCTTTATCTAAAGGCTCCGGACCAAGGTGAGCAAAATAATTAGTTTTTGTACCTGCCCCGTAGGAAGCTTGCTTTCCTTCGGGGTCTAGTAAAGTTATTTTACCGAATTTACGGATATCAGAAAAAGCCAGATAATTTCGCCCTGATAGAGTAAATAGAAGATGTACAAATTTATCTTTGTTATTAAAAAGTAAATGCCCAGTCATTTTTAAATGAATTAAAATTGTTTTTCCGCCAGATAAATTTATCAAAATATTTTTTGCCCGTCTCTCGACTGAAACAATTTTTTTATTAAGGACTTCTTTTTTGAACAACAAAAAATACTTTGGATTTGCAACCGCATCGCGCTGACGTTTATCCTTTGTTTTAAGGTCTGTCCAAACGTCCTTTATTGTAAGGCCTACCGCTGTCTTTCTTAGACCTCTAATTGTCGTTTCGACTTCTGGTAATTCAGGCATCCCATTAAAAAATTTAATTTATAATATTTATCTTTATACAAGCCCGCAGATTTTTTAACGGGACAAGTGCTATAATCATACTATGATAACCAAAAGACTGCTATTTGCAACTTTTTTATTGGCATTATTATTTTTGCCAAATTTCCATGTGCAAGCGTCTTCCCTTATAAAAATATTATTAGTTCCCGGACACGACAATGAGATTTGGGGTTCACAATATGGCAACATAAAAGAAGCAGATATGAATTTAGTATTAGCAACTAAAATCTACAATCTTCTTAAGAGTGATAAAAGATTTCACGTATGGATTACTCGTGATAGCATGGGTTATACGAAAGAATTTGCTGATTATTTTTCATCAAATAAGCAAGAAATAATTTCCTTTGAGCAAGCTTCTAAGAAAAAATTACAAAACAAAATTAATGATGGAAGTTTTGTTGAAAAGATAGATGTGCAACACAATGTGGCTACCCCAAATATGGCTGTCAGACTTTATGGCATAAACAAATGGGCAGATGAAAATAAAATAGATGCCGTGATTCATATTCACTTTAATGATTATCCACGTGAGAATAAATGGATAAAAGGTATATATAAAGGTTTTAATATTTATATGCCAGAAGGACAAATGGTAAATTCAGTAGAAAGTATAAAACTTGCAAAGAAAATTTTTTTACAAATTTCTAAAAAATATATTCCAAGTACTTATGAAAAAGAAATGGGGGGGCTTACTCCCGACCAGAGTTTAATTGCGTTGGGTTCTAATGGAACTCTTTTGGAAAGCGTTAGGTCTGTATTGATAGAATATGGTTATATTTACAGATTTGGCAACAGTCTCGTGCGCCATCAGATGTATACCAATATGGCCAATCTTACTGTGGCTGGTTTAAAAAATTATTTTTTTGGAAAGTAAAAACTCAAAAATTTTTCGGTTTTCTAATTTTTATTTGCCAGAATTTTTAGAGCCTCACGGATTTTTGTATTTGTATTTGCGTCAGAAGAAACTTTTTTCAAAGCATTCCGTGCTTCATTTTGAGAATAGCCGAGAGATTTCAATGCTTCTAGCGCATCTAATTCATCCCGTAGGGAAGTACCTGTCTTCTCTTCTCCTATTTCATTTTTCATTTTATCTCGAAGCTCAATGATTATTTTTTCTGCAGTTTTTTTACCAATGCCAGAAATTTTTGTGAGGTATGCCGTGTCTCCTGTGCTTATTGCTTTCTTTAATGTTTCAATAGAAGCGATTCCTAAAATACCTAGCGCGCCTTTTGGTCCGATGCCAGAGACATTTATAAGCATTTCGAAAAATTCTAGTTCTTGTCTATCTAAAAATCCGTATAAATCTAAAATATCTTCACGTACATGAGTATGAATCCAAAATGATACATCAGTATCATTTTGTCCCGAGTTTTCACGAGGGGCAGAGAGTCCCGACATGATATCACCTGATACGTTTATTTTATAACCGACGCCACCTGTTTCTACTATCAAGAACTTGTCAGTTTTTAAGATTATTTTCCCCTTTATACTTCCAATCATAGGTTTATTATAGCATTTATATAGAGGTTTGCATTTTGAGGGGTTTTCTGTTAGATTAGCATATATGCCAATAATTAAATCAGCTAAAAAAGCAGTTCGCAGATCTCTTCGTCAGAAGGCTTTTAATGACCGTCAAAAGCATGCCATGAAAGACGTAATTAAAAAGATTGAGAAAACTGCAAAGACAGATAAAAAAGAAGCAGGGAAGTTATTAAGTTCCGCTTTTGCTATTATAGACAAGACAGCAAAAAAGGGCGTTATCAAAAAGAATAATGCTGCTCGCAAGAAATCTCGTTTATCAAAATTAGTTAAATAAATTTACAATAAAAAAAGCCCCGAGTGGGGCTTTTTTTATTTAGATAAAGTGAATATTACGCACGTTGTACGTTTGTAGCATTCAATCCCTTTGGGGATTCTTCTGTTTCGAAAGAAACAGCATCGCCTTCATGTAACTCATCGAAGCTAACTCCGACAAGAGAATTACTATGAAAGAATAAATCTTTCTGTAGGCCTTCTCCAGTTATGAAACCGAAACCTTTATCAGTGAGTCTTTTTATTGTACCAGTCATTGATTTTTTTGATTAAGTTGTTAAATACAAAGTAAGATTGCTTTAGAAATCGACTCTTTTCGCACCTATTTGTACTATAAGTATAGTATATAGTTACTTATTTGTCAAGGTTTTTTAGAAAAAGAGCCAATTCTTCACCTTTTATCTCTCTAAAAGCTCCCGATTTGAGGCTTCCTAGCTTGATGTTCATGATTCTTTCTCTTTTTAAGTCAGCTACCTCTTGAAAAAGATTTGCACACATTCTTCTGATTTGGTGTTTTTTGCCTTCGGTTAATATCACCCTAAAAGTATTTTCGTTTATTATTTTAACCTGACAAGGTCTAGTAATATATCCTCCAACCCCGTTAGAGGTCGCGAGGGCTCGCAGCGACCCTCTGCCTCTAACGGGGTCAAGATTTACCCCTGCTTCCATCTTTTGTTTGAAGTTTGAACGCAATTTTTCTTTTGTCTTCACAATATATTCTTTTTCGTGAAAATATTTTGGGCTTAATAATTGGTCTGTGATGCGTCCATCATCTGTTAGAATCAAAAGTCCATGAGAATTTTTGTCTAAGCGTCCTAAAGGGAAGAGGCTTTCTTTTGGAGAATCTGTTTCTACTCCGATTGGTTTATTGTAAGCAAAATATTTATACTCTTTTATTTTGTTTCCTTTCACTTCTACTTTGTCGCTCTTTTCTACTTTACTTCCAAGCACAGCTAATTTGCCATTGATAAAAACTTTCTTGTTTTTGACCAATTCGTCCGCCCCTTTTCTAGTAGAAATTTTTTGAGAAGCTAAATATTTATTTATGCGTATTGGATACGACAGGAGCTGGTTGTTTTCCATAATATGCTTTTCTAGCAGCGAGAATAACAAGGATAATTAATAAGATGAGTAAAAGCCACCCCAACAATGTATTTGGAAGAAAACTATTGCCAAACAAGAAAGCTAAAGCTCCTTGCTGTATGGGCGTTCCTCCGTCCTCAATAGTATTTTTAGAATAAGCAAAAACTTCTTCTTGGGCTTCAGTGTCTGTTATTGTATAAGCGAGGTTTGCAGTAACTACAATAGTTTTATTTATTTCTGCAGTATCTGCTACTTTGACAGAAACTCGAACGTTACCTTCTTCTTGCGAATTGAGATTACCAATATTAGCCACGACAGTGGAATTTTCTGTAGAGAAAGTACCTCTGCTTGTTTCTATAAATTCAAGTTCTTTGGGAATATAAATTTGCAAGATGATATTTTCTAGTTTTTTTGAAGAAACATTTTTGTAATTAACTATGTATTCAACAACAGATCCTTTTTTTATACCTTCTCCATCTCGACTGACAGTCAATAATACAAGAGAAGGTCTAGAAGTTCCTGTGGTGTTGTTTGTGACTACAGTTGTGTTTCTATAGATAGTATTTGT
>DAIEQH010000119.1 GCA_027347985.1 Candidatus Nomurabacteria bacterium
CAGAAGAGATACATGCTCAAGAAGAAGCTAATAAATTCGAATGGAAAAGATAAAAGTTAATTAAGAGATCAGTACATGCTGAAGGTATTAGGAGTGATTCAGAGTGTATTCAAAACGTTTTTGGAGCTATTTTGGATTTGCATTCCTTTTTTTGAATGGTTTGAAAGAATTAGTTGGTATCAGCTAGGGAACTATGCGATTTAGAGAAAAAGAACTAATGTTTGATTATTTCAAGAATATTAATTGTTATTTGTGAATCAAGAAAGAAATAGAAATGTCATAGTGCGGCAAGCCGCAATGGAATATGGAATATGTATGATGGAATATGGGAAATCATTTCAAATATCTTGACATAAAAAACAAAGATTTAAACGGCAATACTATATCTGTCCAAAATAAATTATTTTTCTTGAAAAAAACAAATTATTCTGGACAGATATGTAAAATTTTTTAAAGTTTCCTATATTGAAAATAAAGTACTGCAATGGTAGCAATCGCAGTTATTACAGCTGCAAGCTGGCTTGCACGCGCAACTTCATACCAG
>DAIEQH010000120.1 GCA_027347985.1 Candidatus Nomurabacteria bacterium
AGTTGTGCGTCAGGTCTTGATGCTTATCGATGATGGCATAGCTAGTAGAATGAAACATATTGTCCATGGAATGATGCGCTTATCTTCTGGTAAGATGTCTTCTAGGAAGGGGAATGTGATTACAGGGGAATCATTAATAGAAGATTCCCGTGCAGAGATTGCTGAGAAAATAAAAGATAGAGATTTCACGGATGAAGAAAAGAAACAAATTGCATCTGACGTGGGAGTAGCCGCTTTGAAATACTCAATATTGAAGCAATCTATTGGTGGAGATATTATTTATGATTTCGAGAAGTCTATATCTTTCGAAGGGGACTCTGGTCCATATCTGCAATATTCTTATGCTCGAGCGAAGTCTGTATTAAGGAATGCGGAAAAGGAAAATATAGAAGTTGGTTTGAATAATTTACCAAATGAAGTTTCAGAGACAGAGAAATTGTTGTATCGTTTCCCCGAAGTTGTCCTGTATTCTGCAGAAAAATTTGAATCGCACCACATTGCGAACTATCTCGTAGAACTTGCCCGTGTCTATAATAGTTTCT
>DAIEQH010000121.1 GCA_027347985.1 Candidatus Nomurabacteria bacterium
TCGTAAATCGGGGTGACCTCGGGGCGAAGGACAAAAATAAAGGTAGTCCTGGATGTATCCCTCATGGCCTCAATAGCCTGGTCGAATTTTGCTTTTGATTCGGCAAGCGCGGCGGCCGGGCCGATGCAGGTTTGTCCGCCGTCTCCTTCCTTGGCCGCTTTTTCTATCACACCACTCCACTCTACGGGCAACTCTAAAAGTCGGAGGGTGTGCCCGGTCGGGGCAGTATCAAAAATAACCACGTCATATTCCGGCTCCTGCAAAAAATCAGTGAAGCGGTCAAAGGCGGCCATTTCCGCGGTGCACGGCGAATTCAATTGTTCTTCCAAAACCGCGAAGCTCTCAACGGGAATCAGTCCGCGGAGAGGAGAGAGCGTCCGTTCCTTGTATTCGGCTGTCGCAACATCTGGGTCAAGCTCCATCGCGAATAAATTTGCCACGCCGTTAATGGGCGTAACTTTGTGGCCGATTTTTTGTTCAAAGACATCGGCCAGATTGGAAGCCGGATCAGTGGTTATAATGAGCGTTTTTTTGC
>DAIEQH010000122.1 GCA_027347985.1 Candidatus Nomurabacteria bacterium
GGAATAACCCGTAAAATTAATTTCAAGAGCTCTCCAGACTGTTTTTCCTGAAGCTTCAGCTCAGAGAAATTGGAAAACATTTGCTGGTCCCGCGAAGCCTGGTCTTTCATCATCAGAACTTCTTGAACTGAATTCTTAATTTTGAAGAAAAGGAATAAAGATGATGCCAGCAGCAATAAAATCACCGGAATCACAAAAACCAGTTGTCGGGCTAAATCCTTCTTGAAACTTTCCTGAAAAACCATATTTTTTTTGAAATTACCCCGCTCTGGTGGGCGAGGGGAGACTTGAACTCCCACGACCTTGCGATCAATAGATTTTGAGTCTATCGCGTCTGCCAATTCCGCCACTCGCCCAGCCTGACGCAAATACGCTCTGCATACCGTTTGCAATGTTTTTATTTTATCTTTTTATTCGATAATTTTCAACGAGCCGAAAAAGACCGATTTTTATGATAAAATATGCTCATTCACTACCTATGCAATCCAGTTCAATTTTTTACCTTGAAGCCGAAAAGATTCAACCAAATCCTTTC
>DAIEQH010000123.1 GCA_027347985.1 Candidatus Nomurabacteria bacterium
TATGAAACCAAAAAAATCTTTAGGGCAAAATTTTTTAAAATCCGTTCCGGCGCTTAATAAAATAGTGGAGGCTGGAGAAATTTCCAAAGACGATATAATTTTGGAAATCGGACCCGGCAAGGGGGCACTCACAGAAAAACTTCTAGAGAGAAGCAACTGCGTGATAGCAGTAGAAAAAGATCGGGAGCTTTTCGAATTTTTAAAAGAAAAATTCGAGAAAGAAATTTCATCAGGCCAGTTAAAATTAATAAACGGAGATATTCTGGATTTTAAAATAGAGCAAAATGTTCTCGAGGGAACCCTTGGTAGGAGCGTCGGCGACGGACAGAGAAAATTTTCTGCTGAAAATTTTCGTGGTGAGTCCGAGAACATTTTGCGAAATTTAAAATATAAAATAATCGCCAACATTCCCTACAATATCACTGGCGCAATATTGAAAAAATTTCTCTCAGCAAGAAATCAACCGGAGATGATGGTGCTTATGGTACAAAAGGAAGTGGCCGAGAGAATTATAGCCAAAGACCCGCGCCATG
>DAIEQH010000124.1 GCA_027347985.1 Candidatus Nomurabacteria bacterium
TAATTTATTATTTTGTTCCATCCCGTTTAGAAGCAGATCGCGATCAACTCGCGTGCCTGCTTTTTTATGTTATTAATTTTTAATATATTCGACATCATATTTTTTGTTTGTTATTCAAATTGCGATCGCGGCTTCTAACGGGATCCATATAAGTATAAGTTTACCATAAATAACAAAGAACAACACACTAAAATGCGGAGGCGGAGAGATTCGAACTCTCGGTGGGTTTCCCCACACAGACTTTCCAGGTCTGCGCACTAGACCGCTATGCGACGCCTCCGCTGTGGTTACAAATTATTTTTCAATTAATTTCTTAAATTCATTACCTCCTTTATAAGACTTAATTTCTTTTTCCCGTGCATAAGCATTATTAACATTATCATGTTTTTCATGATAAACAACCACTAAGGGTCTTCTGTTTCTCAAAGATATAGTTTTTCCTTTATTGTGCTCTAAAATTCTTTTTTCTATATTTTTTGTACAACCAATATAAAAACCGTTATCTTTCAAACTTTTTAAAATATAAACGTA
>DAIEQH010000125.1 GCA_027347985.1 Candidatus Nomurabacteria bacterium
ATTCGCTAACATTCAAGCCGAGTCATGGTGTGAGATTGACGAAAACAATAAAGTCATTGAGGGTCGTGATAACGAACTACGTCTAAAAACCGCAGACGCAGTCTGCGAGACTAAGGAAGAAGCGATGAGAGTAGCGTTTAAGTTAGACGAGGGGCAGGGGCAATTTGGCGACAGTACGGAATATGGCGTGCATATCAACGAACTATGCAAAGACGGCTCGCAAGTAAAAATAATAGAAGAATAATTTATGAAAACCCAAGACGCAAAGGTTAGCAAATCAATAGATGATTACTTTGAAACGATATGAAGAAATATAAAATAATATATGCGGACCCGCCGTGGTCTTATCAAAATGGAGGGGTGCCACAGGGGGGGGTAAATCTGCAATACCCAACAATGAAATTAGAAGACATTAAGAAGTTGCCGATTTCAAACATAGCGGAAGATACAGGCGTTCTTCTTATGTGGGCAACATTCCCGCAGTTAAAAGAGGCATTAGAAGTAATTGAGGCGTGGGGATTCACT
>DAIEQH010000126.1 GCA_027347985.1 Candidatus Nomurabacteria bacterium
TTCTTATTCTTACAAATTCTTCAGACTTCAATGCTTTAATTATAGAACCTAAACCATTGTGTCCTCCTGAAGACCTATTGAAAGAAATTTTCATTTTTCCAATTGGCAAATCAATATCATCATATATGACAACTAAATCTTTCAAATCTTTTTTGGATTTTATAAGTGGACCGACTACTTTGCCAGAATTGTTCATAAATTTATCTGGGTAGACAAATTTAACTTTATCCTTAATATCTAATTTTTTTTCTACCATCGCAAGCATAATGTAGCCAGTATTATGTCTGGTCTTTTCATATTCTTCTCCTGGATTTCCTAAACCAACTATTAGTTTCATATTTATATATATTAACACAAAAAAAACAGAAACAAAATTTTTGTCGGTACGGATTTTTTGAAGCTTAAAAAATCCTGAAATGCTCGCGCCAGTCGCGCTCGCAACCCCTTAAAAACTTTATTCCTGTTTTTTTATATTTGATTACAAAACAAAACAATCTATTGTGTCAAGACTTTTTTGTGCT
>DAIEQH010000127.1 GCA_027347985.1 Candidatus Nomurabacteria bacterium
ACAATTTTATTTTCGTTTTGCCACTCATTCTTATATTGCTATTTGCTACAAATAAAGTGATGGCAGAAAAGATAGATAAATTGCGCAGATTAGAGACGAAGAAAGCACGCGTCATATTATTATTAATTCTTATCGCTTTTGGTATTTTAATTTTTTCATTATAAATTAATATAAAATTGTAGGAATTTGCTTTTTAGAATGGTCTGGCCGGGGTTCGGGGCCCCGGAGAACCGAGGACCTTTCGAACAGGAGCTCTGAATGTTGAAAGTGTCGCTTACTATTGCATAAATCCTAAATGTGGAGCAAAAAATGAAAGATTTCTGGAGCATTTTGTTTCAGTTTTTGAAATTTATGAATTAGGTCCCAAAATTCTAAGGCGCTTTCGGGATGAAGGATTGATTACTGATGCAGCCGATATTTTTACTTTGAAAAAAGAGGATATCGCTCTTTTAGAACGTTTTGGAGAAAAAAGTGCAGAAAATATTATTAATGAAATAAAATTAAAGAAGAGAATTTCGT
>DAIEQH010000128.1 GCA_027347985.1 Candidatus Nomurabacteria bacterium
AATCATGTCCTGTGTATAACTGCAACAAATGAGACATCATGAAAAGCTTAATAAACCGTCTCATCAGTCTCATTTACATAAAACTTAACTCCGACCCGAGTACTTTAAGTTGAGTCAGTAAAATGTGCTAGAATATGCTTACACGTGTTGCACTTATAAGTACTTAACCCACGTGTCCCGCAAATAAATATTTTGCATTAAATATTAAAAGTTAGTATACCCCCACACCTATTTTGAAAAAAATAGGTGTGGGGGTATAATTAAACTAATGGATCCAAATAGAAAACTAGAATGGACCGCGCTTGAATACGAAGAAAAAGAACGAGGCAACGATTGGTTTTGGGCTCTTGGTGTTATTATTGTTGCAAGTTCCATAACTTCTTTTATTTACAAAAATTATTTCTTTGGATTATTTTTGATATTAGGTGGAATTTTAATTTTTATGTTCGCCATCAAAAAACCTGACCTAGTATTTTATGAAGTAAACAATAAAGGATTAAAAATCAAAAATCGTCTTT
>DAIEQH010000012.1 GCA_027347985.1 Candidatus Nomurabacteria bacterium
CAAATATAAAACGATTGATATTTTGATTGATAAAGAGGGTATCTGGCATATGAATGGAATGCCTGTTAGTCCCACGGATCTAATACATAAAGTTGATATTGTTTGGAATTTATCACAGCATCCTGAAATTTCTCTTATTTTAGACAGTTTATCTGTCCCAAAAATAGATAGCGGCTCTTTTTTGAGAGGTTTAGAAAATAATAAGGAAATGCTTCAAGTATATGTGAAGAATATTGGAGTAAAAATGCCAAAGTCTGTAATTTCTCCCAAAAATGCACGAGAAGTTTTTGAAAAATTTCCTTCCCCTTGGATTGTAAAAATTAATAATGAGATTAGATTAGCAAAAACTTTTAACGAACTTGCAGAAATGATAAAAGACAGGGAAGACGTAATAGTGGAAGAATTTATCGAAGGGAGAGTTTCTTCTGTTTATTCCATAAACGGTTTTCGCGATGAAGATATTTATGTTTTACCCCCACAAAACTTTGGAGCAAGTGAAAAAGAAAAAATAGTTAATCTAGCAAAAAATTTGCACAAGCACTTGGGAGCAAAACATTACCTAAAATCCGATTTTGTTTTACATCCCAGAATGGGATTATTTTTAATAAGTATTGAACTTTCTCCAGATTTAAGAGCAGAATCTCATTTTGAGAAATCTTGTAAAAGTATAGGAGCAGAAATGCACCATGTAATAGAGCATATTTTTAAAAAAGCCTTAAAAGATTAGGCAGAACGGGGCATAGTGTAACGGCAACATTCACGATTCGGGTTCGTGAGACTCTGGGTTCAAATCCCAGTGCCCCGACAAATATGGTATAATAGAAATGTAGAATTGTTTTTATCTGTGGCAGGTGGTCGCACTCACATAGGCACATATGTTGGAGTTTAGCCATCACCTGCCTCAAATGAAAATAAAAATAAAAAGTCACAAAAATTTTTGTGACTTTTTATTTTTTGAGTTATCCACAGTTTTGCAGTAAAAAGCATTGTATTATGTTTTGATATGCGAGATAATTAATATGTTCAGCAATAATAAATTAAAAATATTTTTTAGATCTTTTTAAAAAATATTTTGAGGTCGTATTGTTGCAAACTAAATTAAAAAATAATTGCGCGCAAGCGAATAATAATATGGCAGCAAAAAAGAAAGCAAAGAAAGTAGCTAAGAAAGCAAAAAAGACAACAAAGAAGCGAGCATAGTCTTTTTCCTACTTCTAAAAAATTCTCCGACTTAGGTTAGGAGGATTTTTTAGTTATGCCCATATATGTTAAGATATAATTATGAGTCTATATAGTAAAATATTCGGTGATACAAGCTCAAAATTTATAAAAAGCACTAAAGAAATAGTGGCTAAAATCAACGCTTTTGAGGAATCTATGTCAAAGTTGGCAAATGACGATTTTTCTAAAAAGACGCAAGAATTTAAAGAAAGACTAGCGAAAGGAGAAAGCTTAGATGACATTCTGCCAGAAGCTTTTGCCTTGGTTAGAGAAGCCGGGAAAAGAACTTTAAATATTAGATTGTATGATGTGCAACTTATAGGTGGTATAGCACTCCACCAGGGCAAGATTGCTGAAATGAAAACAGGTGAAGGTAAAACAAATGTTGCCACCTTGCCACTTTATTTAAATGCGCTCACTGGGAAGGGAACTCATCTTATTACTGTGAACGATTATCTAGCTCGTCGAGATGCAGTCTTAATGGGACAAGTCTACAATTTTTTAGGATTGACTGTCGGGGTAATAAACTCACAAAATGTTTCTTATCTGTATGATCCTAGACATACTGAAGAAGATAAGGAACGCGACACTGTGGGGGAATTTAAAATTATTTATGATTTTTTGAAACCGTGTTCTCGAAGAGAAGCTTATGCTGCGGAAATTACTTATGGCACAAATCATGAATATGGTTTTGATTATTTGCGAGATAATTTATCCACTTCTATTAATGACCTTGTGCAAAGAGAACATAACTTTGCGATAGTTGATGAAGTGGACTCTATTTTGATAGATGAAGCACGAACGCCACTCATTATTTCTTCGGCTTCCGGAGATTCAGAAGATTTTTATGTTAAATTTTATCAAATTGCAAAACAACTTAAAAAAGACACTGATTATGAAGTGGATGAAAAGCTGAAAGCTATAACTCTAACAGATGAAGGCATAAACAAAGCCGAAAAATTGCTTGGAGTAGAGAATATTTATACCGAAAAAGGCATTAAATATGTGCATCATTTGGAAACGGCCGTTAAAGCACAGGCTATTTTTGAGCGTGATCGGGATTACGTCGTTCGAGAAGGAGAAGTCATTATCGTTGATCCTTTCACTGGGCGTCTTCAGCCAGGACGAAGATGGTCTGAGGGTATTCACCAAGCGATAGAAGCTAAAGAAGGTGTAAAAATTGAAAAAGAAACTCGTTCTTCTGGTTCTATTACTTTTCAAAATTATTTTAGATTTTATAAAAAATTATCAGGTATGACGGGTACGGCTCTTACCTCTGCTGAAGAATTTTTGAAAGTTTATAACTTAGATGTGATGGTCATTCCTACCAATCGGCCTGTCATAAGACAAGACCATTCCGATTTAATTTTTCAAAGTGAGAAAGGAAAGTTTCAAGCTATTGCGAAAAAAGTAAAAGAATTAAATGGGAAAGGTCAACCAGTTTTGATTGGTACGATTTCTATTGAAAAAAATGAACTTCTTTCTGTCTATCTAAAACAAGAAGGTGTACAGCATACTATTTTGAACGCGAAGAATCACGAGAAGGAAGGAGAATTAATTGCAGAAGCTGGACGTAGAGGCGCAGTGACTATCGCTACGAACATGGCAGGTCGTGGAATAGATATTAAACTCGGCGGGAATCCTCAAAACAAAGAAGAATATGAATTTGTAAAAAGTGTCGGGGGTTTGTTTGTCTTGGGTACTGAGCGACATGAAGCACGACGTATAGACAATCAGCTTCGAGGTCGTGCAGGTAGACAAGGTGACCCGGGAGAAACTCAATTTTATGTTTCGCTAGAAGATGATTTGATGCGAGTCTTTGGTTCCGAGAGAATAAAAACTATGATGGGACGTTTTGGTATCCCAGAAGATCAGCCGATAGAAAATGGTTTCATTAGTAGATCTCTGGAAAATGCACAAGCGAAGATAGAAGGTTTCCATTTTGATGCCAGAAAAAATACTCTTGAATATGACGACGTGATGAACCATCAACGTAAAATTATTTATGAAAGACGTCAGAAAATGATGCGAGCAGATAGGGCAGAGATTGAAAATTTATTGGATTCTATTTTAGTAGAAAGAGAAGGTCCTAGCCAAGCGAGCCAGACAATAAAAGAAAAAAGAGAAAAATTAGGTGATGAAGCATTTTTTGAAACTGTTCGCAGAATTGCTCTTTATACGACAGACACTCTCTGGATGGAGCATTTAGAAGCGATGGACTATTTGCGTTCCTCTGTTAACTTACGTGCTTATGGACAAAGAGAACCTATAGTAGAATATAAAAAAGAAGGGTTAATGATGTTTCGGGGCATGGAGGAAGCCTTTAAGGAACAGGTTTTTTCGCTGATTGAGACTATCAACACTGAAAGTAGAATTAATATAGAAGCAGAAGCAAAAGAGCCAAAACAAACCTTGGTCACGAGCCACGCTGAACCTTCCGAATTTTCTGAGACTAAAAAGAATATAGAAAATAATATGAATATCGGTAGAAATGATCCTTGTCCTTGCGGAGCTATCAATCCAACCACAGGGGAAGTGTATAAATATAAAAAATGCGGACTCATAAATGCACCCCAACATCGCAAATCTTTAATAAATTAATTTTTTCTTTATGAAGGATTTAGAGAAGAAAATTTATAAACATTTAAAAGATAGAAATTGGCACAATTTGCGACCAGCAGATGTTGCTAAGTCTATTATGATAGAAGGGGCAGAACTTCTTGAACTCTTTCAATGGGAAAATCTTTCACTTGAAGATGTAAAAAAGAATAAAGAGAAAATAGAAGAAATAAAAAAGGAATTAGCAGATGTTCTTATTTATTGTATTGAAATGTCAGTACTTTTAAATTTTGATACAGAAAAGATAATAAAAAGGAAATTAACACATGCAGGTAAAAAATATCCAGCGAAATTAATGCGAAATAGGACTCAAGAACCAGGAACTGAAAGTGAATATTGGAGAATTAAAAAGGAACATAGAAGAAAAGGATTATAAAAATTATGAAGAGAATTATCACCAACCTTTGTATCGTTCATCAACATCCGAAAGTTTTACTTGGAATGAAAAAACGAGGATTTGGTGTAGGTAAATGGAATGGATATGGTGGCAAGATACAAGAAGGTGAAAGTATTGAAGAAGCGCTACATCGTGAAGTAGAAGAAGAAGGTGGTATAAAATTAAAAGACCCGAGAAAATTAGGGATAATTGAATTTGAATTTCCGCATTTGGATTTTATGATAGAGAATCATATTTATAAGGCAAGGGAATTTATCGGGGAACCAGTTGAAACGGAAGAAATGAGGCCAGAATGGTTCAATGTCGAGGAAATGCCTTTTGCTGAAATGTGGGAAGACGACCCTTATTGGATACATATGTTTTTGGACGACAAAAAATTCAGAGGTAAATTTGTTTTTGGTAAAAATGAGGAAATTTTGAATTATCAGTTGGAAGAAGTTGATATAATATAAAAATTCTTAGTCTAATATATATGTTAGGTTAAGAAAATTAAATAAATTCATGAAAAAGATAGAACTTGGAAAATACAAACATTTCAAAGGAGGAGAATATAAGGTTCTTGGAGTAGCTAAACACAGTGAAACACTTGAAGATTTTGTTGTTTATAAGGCACTTTATGGGAAGAAAGATTTATGGATAAGACCACTCAAAATGTTTTTAGAAAAAACCATTGTAAATGGAAAGAAAATTAACAGATTTAAAAAAATATAATAATTATGTTAAAGAAATTAAAAAATATTTGGTGGGCGGGGAAACTTTTTATAGCGAGAATTCTTTATGGCAACCCATCTAGAAAATTAAAAATAATTGGGGTGACAGGCACAAATGGCAAGACGACGACAGCGACTCTCTTATACGAAGTAGCAATGGAGCTAGGCTACAAGGCTGGACTTATCAGTACAGTAGAAATATTAGTAGGAAAAGAAAAATTAAAATTAAACTCTAATAAACCTATTCCAGCCACCACCCCAGACTCTATCTCTTTGACTAAAATTTTTGCCGAGATGGTAGCTAAAGGCTGTGAATATGTATTTATGGAAGTTTCTTCCCACGCACTTGATCAAAATAGAGTAGCAGGGATAACTTTCACCGGCGGAATTTTCACCAATTTGACTCACGACCATTTGGATTATCACAAAGATTTTGAAAATTATTTTAAAGCTAAAAAGAAATTTTTTGAAATGTTGCCCAAAACAGCTTTTGCTCTTTCTAATATGGATGATGATTATGGCAATGGAATGTTGGATGATATCAAAGCAGAGAAATTTTTCTATGGTTTTGGCGAAGAGACAGAATTTTTAGATTTTTACGGCAAAATTTTAAAATCTGATTTCAACGGGCTAGAACTTGATTTCAATGGAGAAAAAGTAAATTCAAAACTCTTAGGAAAATTCAATGCTTATAATCTACTTGCTGTTTGGGCTACTTGTAAATTGCTTAATTTTGATATGCCTGCCCGCAATGCTACGCATAGCGTTGCAGGCGGGCAGAAAGTTAATAAAATTTTAGAAAGGATACAGCCTCCAAGAGGAAGATTTGAACATTTCACTACTCCCGAAGGCGTCTTAGTTGTTATAGATTACGCTCATTCGCCAGATGCATTAGAAAAAATACTTTTAGCTGTAAAAGAAATTAAACCTGAAGCGGGTAGAATTATCTCTGTCTTCGGTTGTGGTGGTGATCGTGATAAATCAAAGCGTCCTAAAATGGGAAAGATAGGAGCAGGCTTGTCAGATATTGCCATTTTTACTTCAGACAATCCAAGAAGCGAAGACCCTAATAAAATTATTGATGATATGAAAAGTGATTTAGACCACGAAGAAAATAAAAAAGCGATAACTATTGTAGACCGTCGCTTGGCGATAGAAGAATCTCTGAAATTAGCAAATAAAGGAGATGTTATTCTTTGTGCTGGTAAAGGGCATGAAGATTATCAAGAAGTAAAAGGAGTGAAATCACATTTTGACGACATAGAAGAGTTTAAAAAATTTTTAAAATAGTTCTTAACAGTTTCAAACGATCGGATAAAAGTGTTATGCAAGATTATAAAAAACAATTTAAGGGAAAGAAAATCACAATCATGGGGCTAGGGCTTTTAGGGCGGGGACTAGGGTATACTAAATTTCTGGCAGAATGTGGGGCAGATTTGATTGTGACAGATTTAAAAACAGAAAAGCAATTGGCAACTTCCGTAAAAGCTCTGTCCAAATATAAGAATATTAAATTTGTATTAGGTGAACATAGATTAAAGGATTTTCGAAACAGGGATATGGTTATAAAGGCTGCCGGTGTTCCGCTTGATTCTATTTATATAAAAGAGGCGATAAAAAATAAAATACCTGTAGAAATGGATGTGTCATTTTTTGCAAAATGTGCACCGGAAGTGGTGATAGTAGGTGTGACGGGGACAAGAGGGAAATCTATGGTTACAGCCCTTATTTATGAGATTTTGAAAAGAAATGAGAAATTTTTAAAACAAAAAGTATATATCGGAGGTAATGTCAGGGGAACGACAACTCTTCCACTTCTTAAAAAAGTAAAAGCAGGAGATATTTTAGTTTGCGAACTTGATTCTTGGCAATTGCAAGGTTTTGGTGATAACAAAATGTCTCCGCATATTTCTGTTTTTACTTCTTTTATGCCTGACCATATGAATTATTATAAAGATAGTATGGAGAAATATTTTGATGATAAAGCAAATATTTTTAAATATCAAAAAAAAGTGGATTATTTGATTGTGCGACCGCATGTTAAAAAACTCATAAATAAAAATATAAAGTCAAAATTGATTGTGGCAGATGTAAAAACAACAGAAGGGTACAAATTCATTGTTCCAGGAGAACATCAAAGAGAAAATCTCGCTTGTGCTCTTGAAGTGGCTAAACTTTTTAATATTCCTGCATTAAAAATAAAAAATGCAGTTCAAAAGTTTAAAGGGCTAGAGGGAAGATTGCAATATGTAAAGACAGTTAATAAAGGAGTAAAAATTTATAATGACAACAATGCGACGACACCAGAAGCCACGATTGCTGGCATCAAAGCTCTTTATCAAGCTGGCAAAGAAGGGAAGATAATTTTAATTTGCGGAGGGGCAGACAAAAAGCTAGATTTAAATCTTTTTGTAGATATCATAAATACTTTTTGTAAAGCGGTAATTTTTACTCCGGGTACGGGAACGGACAGATTATTGTCTAGTCATAAAGTGAAAAGTGATAAAGTTTATAAAGTAAATAATTTAAATAAAGCTCTCAAGACTGCGTTAGGTCTTGCCTCAAAAGGTGATGTCATTCTTTTCTCTCCCGCTTTTGCCTCCTTCGGACAATTTAATAATGAATATGAGAGAAATGATTTATTTATGAAAATAGTAAAGAAATTAAAATGAATCTAGATTTATCAAAAATTAAAAATTTTCTATTTCCAAAGCCAAAAATAAAGGCAATTGTTTTTGATTACGGAGGAGTAATAGAAATAAGAGATGGTGATTTGTTTAAGGAGATTACTGATTATCTAGGAGTAGATAGAAAAGAATTTAGAAATGTTTATCTTACCTTAAACCATCTTTATAATGTAGAAGGGAGAGAATATAAGGAGATCCTATCTATGGTTGCAAAAAAATTTAATGCTTCAGATGAACAGGTAGCATATATATGTGATTTATTTGACGAGATGGATAAAACGTGGGAGGTAAATAACGAACTTGTTGATTTAATAAAAAAATTAAAAAAGAATTACAAAATAGGTATGCTTAGTAATTTTTCTGACGGATTAAGGCAAATAATGGATAATCAAGGCACTACTGATTTATTTGATGCTATTGTTATATCTTATGAGGTTGGTTATCAAAAACCTGATCCGAAGATTTTTGATATTTTGTTTGACAGACTTGGGGTAAAAAGTAATGAAGTGGTATTTATAGACGATAGTTTATCCTCTTTACGTGAAACCGAGAACATAGGTTATATTCCTATTTTATTTACTGGTAATCAAGATTTAAAAGAAAAGTTTAAAAAACTAGGTATAAGTTTTTAGTAGTATAATAAATTTATGAGTAATCTAGACTTACAAAAAATTAAAAATATACATTTCATTGGAATCGGTGGGATAGGTATTTCGGCTTTGGCTAAAATGGTCATTTCTAAAGGTATAAAGGTAAGTGGAGTAAATGATGATGAAAGTCCGCAAACCTTGGAGCCATTGCGACAAGCTGGAGTGGAAATATTTTATCAAAATGAAAATAGAGAATTGCCCGAGGCCGACATGTATGTGTACAGTGATGCGTGGATATATCGAGGTCCGGAAATTATTGAAAGTGCAAAGAAAACAGGAAAGGCAGTTCTTTCTTATTTCGAAGCGCTCGGAGAATTTGCAAAAGAATACAAAGTGATAGCAATAGCTGGAACTCATGGTAAAACGACGACCACAGCCATGATAGCGGAAATTTTAGTTGCGGGAGGACTCGACCCGACTGTCGTCGTCGGTTCTTTCGTTAAAAAATTCGGTAGTAATTTCAGAGCAGGAAAAAGTAAATACCTAGTCGTTGAAGCAGATGAATACAATAGACACTTTTTAAATTTTCATCCTTTTATTGGAGTGGTTACAAATATTGAAGCAGATCATTTAGATTGTTATAAAGATTTAGAGGATATACAAAATGCTTTTGATAAGTTTCTCTCTCAAACAGAAAATAAAATTTTAGATTATAGTAAATACTTAGCAGAAGTCCCAAAGCTTTCCGTGCCAGGGGAGCATAATAGAATGAACGCAGCGGCAGCAATGGCCGTCGCGGATGTTTTAAATATTGATAAAGAAATTGCGAAAAGGGCCTTGAGTGAATTTTCTGGCACTTGGCGTAGATTGGAGAAAAGAGGGCAAACAGAAAAGGGAACTATTATTTACGATGACTATGCTCACCACCCGACGGAGATAAAAGCGAGCTTGGAAGCTTTGCGCGAGATCTACCCAGCCGGGGAGAAAAAGATTATTATTCTCTTCCAACCGCATCTTTATAGCAGGACCAAAGCTCTGTTTAATGACTTTGCCAAATGTTTCAAGGGGGCAGACAATATCTTCCTGTTGCCCATTTTCTTTGCTAGAGAAGCCAAAGATGAGAGTATTTCAAGTGAGAAGCTAGCCTCGGCTATTACCTTGGCGGGGGATAAAGCCAAGGCATTTCCAGACTTTGAGTCGGCAGAAGCCTACATCAAGGAGCTAAATCTAGGAGGAAATGACATATTTGTGACAATGGGGGCTGGGGAGGCGTACAAAGTAGCCGATAAAGTTTTCCACTTGGCTTAAATTACTCATATTTTACCCTTATTTGTCAATAGGGTATTCTAAAAAACCCTTATTTTATAAGGGTTTTTTAATTTGACATATGATAAAATTATTGCATAACCATTGACTTTTCCTTTCTAAAATGCTAGTATATTAGTATATCTATATAAATCAGGTTTAACGCTTTGTTTATATAGATATTTTTACGGATGAGGCTTTAATGATGTCTCTTGAGTTGGCGGAGCAAATACCGCTCAAATATGAATAAAAACAATTTAATACGGTTTGCCCAATCCTTGATGTTTTTGCCATTTATGACAGGAACAACGGTGCCTTTAGGTAGTATTATTCTAGATACGACCAGAGATACCAATCAGACCGTATTTATACAAAAACAAAATATTGAAGCTTCGGGACTATTGGCCCTTAACCAGGCCGTAGCGAACGAAGCTAAAGATTTGAAAGCTAAGACGGAAGCTATAGATAGTTATTTCAAGTCGCACGACATGCCACTCGAAGGTTCGGGTTTAAAGATGGTGCAAGAAGCAAAAAACAATAATCTCGATTGGCGTCTTTTGCCGGCAATAGCTGTCAGAGAGTCCACTGGAGGAAAATTTGACTGTAAAAAGGTAGAAAACAATCCTTTCGGTTGGGGTTCCTGTAAGATAGGTTTTGATTCTCTTGATGACGCTATTGAAACAGTAGCCAGAAATTTAGGGGGTAATAATCCTAATACAGAAAAACACTATGCAGATAAAACGACTAAACAAATCTTACGTGCTTACAATCCTCCTTCTATAGTGCCTCGTTATGCTGAACAAGTGATGAAAATAATGAGTGACATAGGTCCGGAAGATATGACTACGTCTTTCGCTTCATAAAAAAAGACCAAGAAAATGTTTTTAAGGGGTAAGGCCTCCGACGGCGAGCCAATTTCAGGAATTTTTAAGCTTCAAAAATTCCGTACCGACAAAAATATTGTTCTTGGTCTTTTTTAATTTTATTCCAAATGCACTAGAGTCATTTTGTGTTCTTTGGGTTCAAACAAGGTAATTTGGAAATTGTAATTTTTTCCAAGTTCTAGTTTTTCACGAAGCTTCGCTTCTGTTCCAAAAGTAGAATTGTGGACAAGTCCAGCCACACCTTCTTTGATAGAAACAAGTGCGCCGTGTTTGTTGTATTTGATAACGACACCTTTGATGATGTCACCCTTTTTCAATTTTCCTTCAAATTCTGTCCAAGGATTTTCTTTCAAAGCTTTGATTGAAAGAGAAATTTTCCCGTCTTTTATTTCAATCACTTTCGCTTTGACTTTATCTCCTACTTTAAACATACTGCGAGGATCTTCCACGAGTCCCCAATCAAGTTCAGATATGTGTACGAGTCCTTCCAGCCCATCTTCTAATTTCAAGAAAACTCCGAAATCAACAAGCCCAGCAACGGTACAATCAAGATCGTCCCCGACAGCATATTTGCTCAAAATTTCTTTTTTCTCTTCAGGATTGTTATCTTTTTCAGAGAAGATTAACTTGCCTTCTTTTGGAAGAGTAGAAATGATCATGACAGAAATTTTTTCACCGACGAGCTTCTTTAACTCTTTTAATATTTTATCTTTATCAGAATCTAAAACACGAGGGTAGTGATCAGCTTTTAATTGAGAAGCAGGCAAGAAACCTTGTATGCCCTGCCATTCCAAGATGAGTCCGCCTTTGTTGGCATCTTTAATTTCTAATTCTAGAACTGTCTTTGCTTTGATAGCTTTTTCAGCTTCGCTCCAAGTGAGGGCTTGTTTAGCTTCTTTTAAGGAAAGTTCTGTATAACCATTTTCATTTTCTTTTTCAACGACTTTCGCTTTGATGATATCACCTAAAGCTATCTTTTTAATAATATCTTTGGCATTAATAAATTCACGGCCATAAATGATACCTGTTCCAAAAGGAGACAAATCAACAAAAACGGATGATTTTTCTACGAGGATGACAGGACCTTCTACGAGTGAATCTACCTCAGGCCTACTACCGCTTCTATCAACGATAGATTTCAAAACTAAATTTTCTACTATTACTTCTTCTTTATCTTTATTCATATTTTACTTAAAAAACAAAATCCGCCTGCAAGCGGATATAAGGCTTAGGTTCTGTTTGAAACAACTCGTTTCGCTCAGGGTTACCCTAAATCCATGCTTTTAATATATTAGAAATAATCTTACTACAATTCCACAAAAAAGCAAGTATTTTATACACAAAAAAGATATTTTTTACTTGGTTTATTATTGGCAATTTGCTATAATATATAGAATGATTATCACTTATTTCGGTGAACAATTTTTTAAGATTGGGCAGGGAGATATGGTCTTGGCTTTCAATCCTGTCAGTAAAAATGCTAAATCCGACGTCTCTACACATTTCGGTGCAGACATAGCTTTCGTTACGACAAATCATCCTCTTTATAACGGTGTGGAACAGCTTTCTCATGGAGAGCGGATGCCTTTTGTTATTTCTGGTCCAGGAGACTATGAAGTGAAAGATGTTTTTATAAAAGGTGTAATGTCAAAAGCTTTAGTGGGAGGTAAAGATTATATCAATACTATTTATTCATTTACCTTAGATAATATAAAAGTTGCTTTTCTTGGAGCGCTCTCAAGCGGAGAGCTTACCAAAGAAGCTCAAGAAGCCATAGATAGTCCTGATATTCTTTTTGTGCCGATTGGAGGAAAAAATGTTTCCAAAGATGTGGCCTTACTTGATGCCAAAGAAGCAGCCAAGCTTGCATTACTTTTTGAATCAAAATTAATTATACCGATGAGTTATGATGATAGCTCTCTAAAAATATTTTTGAAAGAATTAGGAGAAGATAAAGCAGAAGTAGTAGACAAGCTCACACTCAAATTAAAAGATTTGGATGGAAAAGAAGGTGAAGTGGTTATATTAAAAGCAATTTAATCATAAACAAATGAAAAAAATAATTCATCATTTGAGAAAACAACCAGAAGAAGTACGAAGACATGTTTTACATCTTTCTATATTTATTGTGGCTCTCATTATGATAGCGCTTTGGGTTTTTAGTTTAGGAAAAAGTTTATCAAATCCTGATACACAAATAAAAATGAAACAAGACTTGCAACCGTTTAATACATTAAAAGACAGCATAACGAAATAATATTTATTCATGGCAAAAAAATCGAATGAACCAATAATAGAAGCACGCACTGATGGAATTCTTCCAGTAGACGTCGTCAAAGAAATGAAAGATTCATATATAGCTTATGCTATGTCCGTCATTACGGCGCGCGCCTTGCCAGATGTGAGAGACGGTTTGAAGCCTGTTCATCGCAGAATATTGTATGCCATGCATGAAATGGGGCTTACTTCTACTGCGCGTTTTCGAAAATCTTCTGCAGTAGTCGGAGATGTGCTTGGAAAATATCATCCGCATGGAGACGTAGCTGTTTATGACTCTATGGTAGGCATGGCACAAGAATTTTCTTTTCGTTACCCACTAGTTTTGGGGCAAGGAAACTTCGGTTCAATAGACGGAGACAATGCTGCCGCTATGCGTTATACGGAAGCAAAAATGTCAAAAATTTCTAATGAACTTATTAGAGATTTAGAAAAAGAGACAGTAGATTTTCGTCCAAACTATGACCAGACTCGTAAAGAACCAATTGTTTTTCCAGCGGCAGTTCCTTCGCTTCTTTTGAATGGTACTCTCGGTATTGCTGTCGGTATGGCAACAAATATTCCTCCGCACAACTTGGCAGAAGTGCTAGATGCAACAAGTTATTTAATTGAGAATGAAGATGCTACGACGGAGGACTTAATGCAATTTGTCAAAGGTCCAGATTTCCCGACAGGAGGCATTGCCTACAATTATAAAGACATGCTCCATGCTTATGGCACAGGACGTGGCGGAGTGGTTTGCAGAGGGGAAGCTGAAATAGTGGAACAAAAAGGTGGCTTTCAAATCATCATCACTTCCATTCCTTATCGTGTAAATAAGGCGAATTTAATAATGTCTATCGCAGAACTCGTTCAAGAGAAAAAGTTGGATGGTATCAAAGGCTTGCGAGATGAATCCACAAAAGATATCAGAATCGTTATTGATTTGAAAAATACAGCTGTACCAGAAAAAGTTTTAAATTATATTTATAAAAATACTCAACTTGAATCCAATTTCAATTTCAACGTTGTGGCTTTGGTAGACGGTGTGCCGCAAACTCTTTCCTTGAAATCAATACTTGCTCTCTTTGTTGAGCACAGAAAAGAAATTGTTAAGAGAAGAAATATTTATGATTTACGTAAAGCAGAAGAACGTGAACACATTTTACTCGGTTTGAAGAAAGCACTAGATAAAATTGATCGTGTCATCACTGTCATTCGCGGATCTAAAGATAGTCAAGTCGCAAAATTTAATTTGATGAAAGAATTTAAGTTTTCAGAATTACAGACGATTGCAATTTTGGAAATGAAGTTACAAAAACTCGCTGGACTCGAAAGAAAAGCAGTAGAAAACGAACTTGCCGAGAAACAGAAATTCATCAAGGAAACAAAGGATCTTTTAGCATCTCCAAAGAAAATTTTGGGAGTTATTTCAGCTGAGTTGAAAGAAATTCGTGAAAAATATGCAGATGAACGTAGGACAAAAATAGTTAAAGGTGGTAATAAAGAAATTTCTGATGAAGATTTGATCCCAGATAAAGAAACAATGCTTGTTTTTACTGCCGGTGGATATGTCAAACGCACTGATCCGTCAGAATATCATGCACAAAAGAGAGGGGGAGTCGGTGTCGTTGATTTAGAAACCAAAGAAGAAGATTTTGTCACGATGCTTGTTTCTGGTTCTACACACAGCGACCTTCTTTTCTTCACCAACTTAGGAAAAGCATATCAAATGAAAATGTATGATATACCAGAAGGCCGTCGTGCGACAAAAGGTAAATCTATCATGAATTTCTTGTCACTTAATAATGACGAAAAGGTTACTTCTATATTGCCAATGCCAAAAGAATTAAAGAAATCTCCAATTTCACTCATCTTGACTACTAAAGATGGTACAACTAAAAAAATGTCGGGAGAAGGATTCAAAGATGTTAGAAGAAGTGGCATCATTGCTATTCGTTTAGACAAAGGCGACAGTCTCGTCTCTGCACTTATAGTAGAGAAAGGTGATGAAGTGATGGTGGCGACAGAAGGTGGACAATCAATCAGATTCAAAGAGTCCGATATTAGAGAAATGGGTAGGACAGCTGGCGGCGTGCGTGGAATAAAACTCGGCAAAGGAGATGCTGTCATCGGCGTGGATGTTGTAAAAAAAGAAAATAAAGATGGCGCATTCTTAACGATGAGTGCAAATGGTTTCGGCAAGAAAACTTCTCTCAAAGAGTATAAAGTTCAAAAACGTGGTGGCTCTGGTATCAAGACTGCGAAAGTGACACCGAAAACAGGCAAACTCATTGTTGCAAGAGTGGTGACAGGACAAGAAGAAGAATTGATTGCAATGTCTAAAAAAGGCCAAGTTATAAGGACTGCATTGAAAGACATTTCTTCTCTTGGCAGACAAACTCAAGGTGTGACCATTATGCGTCTCCGCGCTGGCGACGGCATAGCTTCTCTTACCTGTATGTAAACATGTCAAAGAGTCTCTTTGACATGTTAGTTAGTAAAAAATATGGCTGGAAAACATCAATTAAAAATTGCTCAAAGAAGTATAAAAAACATAAATTGGTCCAATAAAAAAGTTTTAGATATTGGTTGTAGTAATGGTTCTTTGACTAGTGAAATATTGAGGCTTACTAAGGCCAAAGAAATTGTAGGTATTGATTTAGACAAGGAAAGAATCTTAAAAGCTAAAAAACTAAAAGATAAGAAGTTAAAGTTTCTTTTGTTAAATGCAAGCGATATGAAGGTTTTTCCTGAGGGTTCTTTTGATGCTATTTTTAGTAATATGACTTTTCAACAATTTGATGATTTTCGTACTGTTTTAAAAGAAGTTTATCGTATATTAAAACCAAAAGGGGAAGCGATAATAAATTTTAATCAAGAGAAGAAAGAAGTACTATTTGAAATAGATAAACTCAAGGTTAAACTTTTTAACACAACTTATAAAACACATAAGAAAAAGAAAATTTCTGCTAGTAAATTTAGAGAAGAAGCCAAAAAAATCGGTTTTAGTAAAATTTATGTTAGTTCAAAAGACGATACATATTTTTTTGATAACGTTGACGAGTTGATTGGTAAAGTTGAAGATATTAGCCTTGGTCTTGAAAAAAATAAATTATTATACAGTAAATTAAGGGAAGTATTAAAAAGGCAAAAAACCAAAAGGGGGTATAAAGAAAAATGGGATATGGTTTTTGCTAAAATAATTAAGTAGGAACAATATGTCAAGGATGCCCCTTGACTAGATTTCTTGTTTAACCTTAAAATTTAACGTTTCTTTTATAAAATTTTTTTGACCACCGAAGGTTTCTGTTAATAGTTCTTTGCTGATTATTAACAAATTTCTATTAGCTGCAAAATCGTTATAACTACTCCACTTATAATCTTCAGGATGTTTTACTAAATTATCTTTTACAGGATTCATATGGATGTAGGCCGAAGTCCACATTAATTGAGGGTTATCTTCAATAAATACAGCTTTAAAACAATCTTGAAAAACATGTCCGAAACGATTATATTTTTTGTTGATATATTTAGAATAACTTGCACAAACTTTTGAGATTAATTTTGAAATTGATATATCATTGCATTGTTCTATTAGTAAATGAAAATGATTTGGCATTAAACAAAATGCATGAAGTTTAAAATTTTTCTTATCTGTATCAGTAATCCTAATTCTTGAATAGGGCATGGCAGTTAATTTTTCCTTATTTAATTCTTCTTCTGTAAATCCCAAACAAAGTCCTAATCTAAAAAGAAAAGCTTTGTAATCTTGTTCATCAAAAAATATTTTTTCTTTATTATTGCCTCTATTATAAATATGGACAATTGATCCTTTACTAAAATTTTTGTAGTCTCTGTTGTTCATTTTTATATTATGTCAAAGTGTCTCTTTGACAGCAAGCCTTTTTGTTAATAACTTTTTTGTTTTTAATATACAGCAAGTCTTTTTTATACTATAATATACATATGTTTACTGACCCGGTGAAAAATTTAAAAGCTTTTGACTTACGAGAAAATATGATCGTGGCAGATTTGGGAGCTGGGTCAGGTTTTTACGCTATTCCAGCAGCGAGGATAGTTACTAAAGGAAAAGTCTATGCTATAGATATTCAGAAAGATTTTTTAACTTCAATAAAAAACAAAGCGTTAGAATCTCATCTTGGTAATATAGAATGCATTTGGGGGGATGTTGAAAAAATAGGCGGAACAAAAATGAAAGACGGCATCATTGATGCAGCTATTGTTTCTAATGTACTTTTTCAAATTGAAGATAAAAGTAATTTTATAAAAGAGGCAAAAAGAATATTAAAGCCCAATG
>DAIEQH010000129.1 GCA_027347985.1 Candidatus Nomurabacteria bacterium
TTTTATCTTGAGAATTGAAGATACAGACAAAGAAAGAGAAGTAGAGGGTTCTATCGAACATATAAAAGATTCTTTGAAGTGGCTCGGTTTGAACTGGGATGAAGGTCCAGATGTTGGTGGCCCAAATGCTCCGTATATTCAGTCTGAAAGATTAGGGTCTTATAAAAAATATGCTGAGATTTTGATCGACAAAGGTCTAGCTTATGCAGATCCTTATAGCGAAGAAGAATTAGAAAGTTTTAGAAAAAAAGCCGAAGAAGAAAAAAGACCGTTTTTATACAGAGACCATAGACCCGAAAAACCACCTGTGTGGGATGGGACACAGCCTCTACGTTTCAAAATTCCAACTCTCAAAAGAATGGAATGGAAAGATTTGGTCTGGGAAGATCTCTCGGCTGGAATTGAGGCCTTGGATGATTTTATTTTAATAAAAAGTGATGGCTATCCAACTTATAACTTTGCCCATATCATAGATGATTTGGAAATGGGAGTCACTCATGTTATGAGAGGTCAA
>DAIEQH010000130.1 GCA_027347985.1 Candidatus Nomurabacteria bacterium
AAAAATCCAGAGTATTTAAAAAATTTTGAAATTGCATTATAGTAGCTCTCTGCTCGTCGTCCGATTTGAGAAAAAGATTTACGGAATTTGCCAAGACAATAGCCCGAAGTCCGCCATCTCGCAGGACAATTATCCCGTCTCGGACTTCTTTTATTGGCACAAACTCTTGAGTTGCTTTTGCATTTATCATTGTGTTATTTATTGCTTCTTTGAATCTAATATATCCAAACTCCAGGCTAAATCTCTTAATTTACTGCCGTTTAATTTCGCCCTGTTTTCATTTATCAGGTCATTTGACACTTGGGCGACTTTTTTAACATCCCCCTGCCCACCTATTTTTACCTGATGTCTTTTCCAAATATAAAGCTTGCTTTGCATAAAATATTTTATACTGGCCTCAACCATGGTTATGAAAGGTTTACCATTCGGTTTATAGAAAGTAAGTGCTAGGGATAGCCCGGCTATGGCCAGTATGGGGACTATTCCTATCAACAGGCCTAGTAGCTTATAAA
>DAIEQH010000131.1 GCA_027347985.1 Candidatus Nomurabacteria bacterium
GTTGTAGCAGTATTGGTCGCCATAAATCTTATTTTCTTTCTTGGCCTTCTGCTCTCTGGACAACTTCTTCGAGGGCTGGCAGAGATATAGCGAAACAACAAAATGTAAACAATAAAATGAACGAACTGGGGTCAGGTCTTTGATCTTGGATAATACGAGAGAATGTGCTATATTAATTCATGGCACGCCTACTGCGGATAGACTGCATTATTCAACGATAAACGGGATGATAAATGACGATAATAAGAAAATATCAAGATCAAAGACCTGATAATCATATAAAGGCACCTCCGCATACCAAGTGCGGAGCACCTGATATGCTAGGGAAAAGAGCCCAATCTTTACCCTTGGAGGTGCCTGATGAAATTGTACGCAGCATTCGACTTGCATTCAAGCAACAGTTACCTGACAGTTATTGATGAAGAAGGCAAGAAGCAACTGGAGAAGAAGCTTGCCAACGACGCCAAGGCTATTTTGACAACGCTGAGTCCATTTCGGAAGAAGAT
>DAIEQH010000132.1 GCA_027347985.1 Candidatus Nomurabacteria bacterium
TCGCAGACGTTATTGCTACCGGCGTTGAAATGACCAACGCACAAGGACATGCGATGACTAGAAGCGTGATCGCGCGTTCAAGCCACAAAGTAAAAGGATCGCCAGTTAAAAGCGGAGCACCGATGCCGATAAGGGCGGCAATAGCGACGATCGAGGGTGTGTAATATTTTGCAAAGCTGTCGATAAACTCCTGCGTGGGAGCTTTGGCTTTTTGCGCCTGTTCGACAAGCGAGACGATTTTTGAAAAAGTAGAGTTCTTGCTTTCTTTGGTGACTTCGATTTCGAGATACCCGTTTTCATTGAGTGTTCCTGCAAAGACGTTGTCTCCCTCACGCTTGTCCTTCGGTATCGACTCTCCGGTAATAGTCGCCTCATTGACTGCAGAGAGACCTTCGGTGACCTTTCCGTCGAGTGGAATAAGTTCGCCAGGACGTACTGATACAACCTGTCCAACCGTTATGTCGGCAACTGGCAAACTTGTGCCGTCCAAAAGAGTCGCCGTCTG
>DAIEQH010000133.1 GCA_027347985.1 Candidatus Nomurabacteria bacterium
TTTACTAAACACAAAGAAGATGCTCATTTTAAAACTCGCTGGAGTGTAGATGCCAATGTTTCTTCACAAGTTCATAAATCATTAAAAAATTTATATGAAAGTTTAGCTGATGAAGATTTAATTTCAGAAGGAGAACTAGTTTCTAGGTTCTTAGAAGAAGTAAAAGATTTATCTGAACAATACAAGAATGAAGAGATTGCTAAAAGATGGCTTTCTATCTCTAAGACATTGAGCAAAAATCCTCTTGGAGAATGGGGTAAGTCAACATCTTCTTCTATCAAAGCTCGTGGAGTTAAAGATTATGCTTTTCTTATGATGCGTAAGCATGGTAGTCCTATGCATTTTAGGGAGGTTGCGAAGGCTGTTGCTGATACTTTCGATAAGAAGTGTCATACTGCAACTTGCCACAATGAACTTATAAAAGATCCTAGATTTGTTCTAGTTGGTAGGGGAATATATGCACTTTCTGAATGGGGATATAAGTCTGGAGTTGTTCGTGATGT
>DAIEQH010000013.1 GCA_027347985.1 Candidatus Nomurabacteria bacterium
GAAGAAAAAGACGCGTGTAGAGAATGGCTCATAGAAGAACTTAATTTTATAAATCCAAAGTTGGTAGTATTTTTAGGTAGACATTCTATGAACGATTTCTTCCCTACTGAAAAAATTTCTGATGTCCACGGCAAACTTTTAATAAAAAAATTCAATCATATAAATACAAAGCATTTCCTTCCTCTCTATCACCCGGCTACTGCCCTCTACAATGGCGGAATGAGAGAAACTCTAATAGAGGATTTCAAAAAAATCCCAAAAATTTTGGAGAAAATAAAAAGTTAATTTCCTTAATATATCATATATGATAGGTTAAGAAAATATTTTATAAGTAAACTATTTTTATACCGAGCTCTTTTGCTTTTTCGTGCTCACATTTTGCTCCAAAAGAAGTTCGCCAATTAGGCATGAAATAAAAGGCTGAGATCATTCCGGATTTAAATATTGGATAATAAAAACCAGTTAAAATATCGCTTAAATACTCTCCTTTTGAGGCTATTTTTGTTTTTAACTTTTGCATTGGCTCTTCAAAAGGCATCTGATCAAAAACGGTCAGGCCTTCGTTTTGTAATTTTTTTATCGTTTCATTAAAAGCGTTCAAATTTGCCTCAATCGAACCGAGGCCTCCCGTAGCTATCGGTCCGCAAACTTGCACAAATGGTTTCGGCATTCTAGATATTATGCTTTGAGCAATAATGTATAAATCCCCTACTGATTCAACTTTCTCAAGATTTTCCCAATCTTCTTTCGTCCAATATTGTTTTGTTATTTCACTCAACTCCATAAACTAATATTTTTTAATAAATTCACCTAATTCTTCAACCGTATTCACAATTCCAATAAGGTTGTGATTTTTTTCGCGTTCAAAAAATGATTTGTTGTGTACTCCCCAAGTAACTGCAACTGTAGGTATATCTGCTACATCAGCATCTCTAACATCTCCTAGGGCATCAGTAACGAATAATGCGTTTTCTTTTTCTGCTTTATACTTATGTTCAATTAACTTAAATTTTTCTATTTTATCTTTTGATATTTCAGCGTCAGCAACAAAATCAAATAAATGGGATATTTTAAGATTCTCAAGAATTGGTAAGGTATTACGTTTATAGGCATTAGTATTAAGTACTAAAATGTATCCTTCATAATGCAGTTTTTCTAATAATTCTCGCATGCCTTTGAACATTGGTGTTTTACTTTTTATTTCTGAATATTGTTGTTGTCTAATTTTTCTTTCTTCTTCATTTTTTTCTTTATTTAAATGAGAGTATTTTTTTATTTCCTCATGAAAATTTCCACAATGTATCTCATCATACATTTCACTTGTTACTCCTGGATGATTTGCCATAAAATATTTTTTAGCAAATGGAATTGAATCAATTAATACCCCATCCATGTCAAAAATTATTAGTTTCTTTTTCATAATTTATTTACCATCAAAATTTAAAAATGGATTTTCGTCGCCAAAGATTAATTTAGGAAATTTATTATTTATAATTTCTTCCGGAATTCCATATTTAAGAGAAAGAACTTTGCCGACTGAACCAAAGATGGCTTGGCTGTAATCAAAACCGAGCTTTTTACTTACTTCTTTTACTTTTTCTTCCGACTTTCCTTCAACTTCAATATAAGGTTCTAAAAAAGGCCATTCATCAATGGTTATTTCTACATCTTCCAACATCCATAGTTCCCTTTTGCTTTCTTGATATGATTTTTCTACACAACCTATATCTTTCAATATCTGACAAGTCTTATCAAAATCATTTACTACGATTTGGTTTTCTTTTTGATTATGTATTAGATCTCCATCAATTATTTTAAAAGATAAAGTAATTTTGTCTCCTTCGTCACGAACTCTTAGCCAGGTGTGTTTATTGGACTGACCTCCTGGTAAATTAAAAGGAACTCGACGTTGCATATATTCTGGTCGAACTAATTTTGCTCCAGCTTCTTTTAAACGTGTACGAATTTCATTTTTATCCACGTTTATAAATTTTGCCTCGTATTCTATTTCCATAGATTTTTAAATATCAATCTCCGCAAGTTTTGCATTGGATTGAATGAAAGATTTTCTTGGAGGAACTTCGGAGCCCATTAAGATCTCAAATATTTTATCAGCTTCTTCTGCATCTTCTATATTTACTTTTTTGAGCACACGGTGTGCCGGGTCCATCGTCGTTTCCCAAAGCTCTTCTGGATTCATTTCTCCGAGACCTTTATAACGTTGAATATGGATTTTATTTGATTTTGCTTTTACCTCTTCTTCTTTTTCCTCCTCCGTTGCTTCTACGTCTGTCTCTTCTACTGCCTGTATTTCACTCACATCAGTTTCTTTACCAATAATTTTCATTTTCTCTTCGTCCGAATAAGCATAACTAATCTCTTTACCCTTTTTTATTTTATAAAGTGGTGGTTGAGCAATATAAATAAATCCTGCATCCACAACTTGTCTAAAATATCTGTAAAACAAAGTGAGTAGAAGTGTACGAATATGCGCACCATCCACGTCGGCATCTGTCGCAATAATTATTTTATGATAACGCATTTTTTCAAGGTCAAAAGTATCTCCGATAGAAGTACCCATAGCGATGACGAGAGCTCTAACTTCTTTAGAAGCGAGCATTTTATCAATACGAGCACGTTCAACATTTAAAATTTTTCCACGAAGAGGAAGAATGGCTTGGGTGCGTCTGTCTCTTCCCTGTTTAGCCGAACCGCCTGCGGAGTCTCCCTCCACCAAGAATAATTCGGATTCTTCTGCACTTTTACTTTGACAATCTGCAAGTTTTCCTGGAAGAGTCATACCTTCAAGCGCACCTTTTCGAAGGACAGAATCTTTGGCCGCCTTAGCTGCTTTACGAGCTTTTAATGCCAAAATAGACTTGTTTATTATAGCTTTAGCCTCATCTGGGTTTTCTTCCAAGAAAGTGGCAAAGGCCTCCCCAAAGACAGTGGAAACAGCACTCTGAGCTTCCATAGAACCTAATTTTGCTTTTGTCTGACCTTCAAATTGAATTTCTCGGAGTTTGACTGAAACTACAGCTGTGAGCCCCTCTAAGACGTCATCTCCAGTAAATCCACCTTCAGACTCTTTCATCATTTCATTCTTTTTGCAGTAAGTATTGAGTGTACGTGTAAGAGAAGTTTTAAAACCGGTTATATGTGTCCCTCCTTCTCCGGTATAAATATTGTTTGCAAAAGGAACGATGTGGTCCACAATATCGTCCACATATTGGAGAGCTATCTCAACGCCTACACCATCTAATTCTTTTTCAATATAAAAAATATGACTTTGAATAGTTTTCTGAAAACGATTGTAATATTTTATAAGAGAGACAAGTCCTCCTTCAAAATAAAAAGAGATGGATGGTAATTCAAGTCCTAACTCTTTAAAATAAAAAACGCTATCATCATTTATTTTTCCTGTATAATCTCTGGCATCAATAATTAAAATCTTAAGACCTTTCACTAAATAAGCTTGCTGACGAATATGAGAGACCACAGTAGCCCAGTCAAATTTTATATCTTTAAAAATTTCTTGATCTGGCTCGAAAGTAATGATACTGCCGTGTAATTTTGATGAACCAGTTTTTTTTACTGCACTTTTTTTCTTGCCTTGAGAATATTCTTGCACATATTTTCCACCGTCCTTATGAACTTCAGCTTTACAATAGATAGAAAGAGCATTTACTACCGATGCTCCGACACCGTGTAATCCTCCAGAAACTTTATATCCCTCACCTCCAAATTTTCCTCCAGCATGAAGTGTCGTCATTACAGTTTCAAGAGCAGAAACTTTTGTCTTTTTGTGTATATCAACAGGAATACCTCGGCCATTATCTGCTACACGAATACGATTGTTTGGCAAGAGAACAACTTCTATGCTATCACAAAAACCACCCATCGCTTCATCGCGTGAGTTATCAAAAATTTCCCAAATTAAATGGTGGAGTCCTTCAGGACCAGTCGTACCAATATACATTCCTGGACGACGCCTGACAGGCTCTAGTCCTTCTAGGACTGAAATGTCCGAAGCGTCATAATGGTGCCCCCTACCAGAGGCAGATAAACTTCCGCCCTGCACCTTTTTTGTATCTTTTTCTTTAGCCATTATAGGATAATTATAGCAAAAATTATCTTACTTGCCAATCATTATTCTCCTTGATTTTATTAGTTATTTTAGTCATAATTTCATTAATTTCAGTGTCCGTAAGGGTCCTTTCGTAAGACTGAAAAACCAACCTGAAAGCATAGGAAGTTTTCTCATCTTTTGTAAATGAGTCAAAGATATAAGGCTCTTTAATTAAGAGACTTGTACCATTTTCTGTAAGGATTTTTTTCAATTTTTCAGAACTTTCGCCTTCCGGCATCCAGACAGCAACATCTCGAGAAATGAATGGATAAATAGACCATGGTTGGAACTTTAAACTACCACCCCCTGCCCCCTCCTTATCAAGGCGGGGAGAAATTTCCTCTCCTCCTGCCGGAGGAGGAGTGCCCGCAGGGCGAGATGGTGGGAGAAATTCTTCCAATTTCATTTCTTTTATTTCTTTCTTTTCGTTGTAAGCGATATGCATTTCTTCTCCGTCTTTTTTAAATACAGTTCCAATTTCAAAAATCTTTATTTCATTCATCTCAAGTAATGGCATATTCAATTGATTTAATTTCAAACTCTCTTTTAATCCATCACTTAGATTTGTCCTTAAAAACTTTTTATCAGAAGCAGAGGCAAGCACTTCCACTTCCCCTTTATCTCGAAAAGAGTAAGTCATAACTTCGCTATACCCATCATTTAAAAGTTTATTGCGAGCCCAATTAATTTTTTCAAAATTTTCATTTGCTTTAGGATTTTTGTTTATTTCTGGTGATTTTTCTTTTATTATTTCATATCCTAAAATTCTACCTATTTCTTCTGCCATATCTTCTTCAATATTTAAATCAAGCCTGTTTTTTGGAACAATAATTTCAAAATCCTCCTCATTGTTTTTATATGAGACACCATAATGTTTTAAAATGTCTTCTACGGTAGCGACAGAAACTTCCAAGCCTAGCCTCTTAGATATTTTATTTATATTAAAAGATAATTTTCTTTCTTCCTGTTTTTTTGTATAGACATCAACGACTTCTTCTGGAGTGGCACCTTTACACATCTCTAAAACGAGTGCACTCATATCATTCATCGCATCACTTGCCACTTCGGGAGACAAATCGTTTTCAAATCTTTTTACTGCATCAGTAAATATATTTACTTCTTTTGAGGTCTTTCTGACGCTCGTCGGATCAAAATTGGCAACTTCAATAATTATATTTTTTGTATTTTTATCTACTTCTGCTATCTTTCCACCTTTTATTCCAGCTAGGGCTAAAATATTTTTTTTATCAGCAATAACCATATTTGCAGGACCTAATTTAACTTCTTTATTATCTAGTGTGGTCATCTTTTCCCCTTCTTTTGCCTGGCGAATTACTATACTGCCACTCACTTTATCTAAATCAAAAACATGAATAGGATTTCCCCTATCAAACATGACAATGTTTGTTGCATCAACTAGATTGTTTATTGAGCGTTGTCCGACTGACGAAAGATGTTCCTTTACCCATTCTGGAGAGACAGAAACCTCTACATTCTTTATAATTCTACCCATGTATCTGCGACAATTTTCACTTTCCACTTTTATAGAAAGTTTCGTCTGTTCCCCAACGGGAACTTTATATTCTATATTTTTATACTCTAAGCCCAAGATACCAGCCAAATCTCTAGCCACTCCTCTGTGAGAAAGTAAATCATGTGCTCTGTCTGGTAGAATTTTCATATCAAAAATATAATCAATGTCCGGATCAAAATTATTATAATCTGGTCTTAGTTGAAGAGGTCTATTTTTTTTATCAATTATTTCTAATCCTTCAATTTCGGTTAAATGATAAGTAAAAATATCACGCAATTTATTAGCATTTGGTAAATTAATTTCAAGTAAATCAGGAATATAACTTTTTAGCCAATTGTAAGAAATTTTCATAATATTAAAACTGATTGAGTCTTAAATCTCCTTGATAAAATAATCGAATATCTGGAATGTTGTATTTTATAATTGCTAATCTATCCATACCGAAACCAAAAGCAAAACCTTGGTATTTTTTTTCATCTATCCCACAATTCTTCAAAACATTTGGATGCACCATACCAGCACCCAATAATTCCATCCATTTACTATCATGCCATACGTCCACTTCAAATCCTGGTTCAACGAAAGGAAAAAAACTAGGACGCAAACGAATCTCAACATCTTCACCCAAAAATCTTTTGAAAAATTCAAGAAGAGCCCACTTCATATTGGCAACACTAATGTTTTCACCAATCATCAACCCTTCCAATTGATAAAATTGCATTTCGTGTCCAGCATCTGTCGCTTCATTACGAAAAACTTTTCCGGGCACAACTATCGCAAAAGGAGGTTTTTTGCCTTCTTTGGAAAATTTTTCCATAAAGTGAATCTGCACATTAGAAGTATGTGTGCGTAAAACATACCCTGATTTATCTTTAATAAAAAAAGTGTCTTGCATGTCGCGAGCTGGATGGTCTTTAGGAAAATTAAGCGCATCAAAATTATGCCATTCATCTTCTAGCTCTGGACCTGTCGCTACTTCAAAACCAAGCTCAGTAAAAATCTTTACTGCGTCGTTTATCACAATAGAAAGTGGATGCTCTCTGCCTTTTTTTATTTCCTTTTCCATATAGAAAATATATCATAGAATTGGTTTAAATTCTATTAGGGGTTATAATTGCATTATGAAAAAAATCGACTGGATTCTGCTCGCTTTGATAGTCTTATTTGCTCTCTTGGGTCTTTATTTAGGCTGGCTAGACAACGGCCCAAGGTTTTAAATGTATTATATTATCTTTCTATTTGACACCACTCGCAGTCTTTTTTATTGCAACCTTTTTCTAAAAATTTCATAGATAAAACATTTTCTGCGCAAGTGTTTATTTCCTCTTGCAGTTTATCAAGATGCTGTTTTGTGATTTCAAGGTCATATTGTTCAAAGTTTCCTTTCTTATTTTTTTCTATAAAATCAAGAATACTTTTATTTATTTTAAAATCCTTCTTGTCATAATCTGTAAGCAATAATTTGTAAAAAACGAGCTGTCTTTCATAATTAGCCTTTTGTTCTTTTGTTTTTTCAGAAAATGGTTTTCCTGTTTTATGGTCTATGACATTGATAGTCGGTGAAAATAAATTATCTAGATACTCTATTTTGTCTAAAGTACCACTAATCTTAAGCAATTCTTTATTATTTAATTTGAAATCTCTTTTTACTGAAAACTGTGTGTCTACTTTGTATGTCCAAACGTTAGAATATTCATCATAATATTCTGAAAGAGCATTCTCTCCTCTTTTTCTAAACTTTTCTTCATCTTTTTCTGGTAAATTAAACTTTCTTAAACCTTTTTCAAATTCTTCTAAAAGTACTTTTTTCTGTAAAATTTTCGATTCTTTTTTAGATTTTTCAAAAAAATTATTTAACGCAAAATCTATTATACTTCCGTATTTTAAGCTTTTCGAATACAAGTCTGGAATTCTTATTAGACTTTTGTATAAGTATTTTTTTGGGCAATCTAAATAATTATTGAGAGCGGAAACATTTAATCCTCTCTTGAAAAAGAGTTGTCTTAAATATTCTTTATCAAACAATGAGGCAGATCTTTTCTCAAAATTTAAAAACAAAGAAAGCTTATCAATGTTTTTTTCTTCAAAAGATTTCATTTTCTCTTCTTTCTTAAAGAGAGAATCAATTTCTTTCACAAATTCAGATTCTTCATGCTCTCTGCCGTCGTTATCAGTTCGAGCAAAAGAAATATTTAAACCTTTTTTGGCACGTGTCATAGCAACATAAAAAAGTCTTCTTTCGTCATCTATGTCACCGTCGTATTGATAAATAGGCAAGCTAATGCTGCTTCCTCCATTTCTCGCTTCCCAAGATTTCCTAGTAGCGTTTATTATATAGACATATTCAAATTCCCTGCCTTTTGACCCATGGGCTGTCATTAAGGAAACACCTTTTATTATTTCAGGGTCAGTACTTTTTATATCTAAATTATATTTTAGGAAGGAATCAACAAAATAAATAAAGTCTGCAAGTGTATATCCTTTTTTAGCTTGATTTTGACTTTTGATTTCATCAAAAAGTTTATCTAGTTTTAAAAGTTCTATACGACTGTCAATTGCCTGAAGCATATATTTGATATATCTAATTTTTTCTAAAAATATTTTGAAGAAATCTATAAAATTTTGATTCTGCGATTCTGTTTTTAGTTCTTTAATAATCTCAGCAAAATTTAAAAATTCCTGCGAATTTTTTACTTCTATTTCTTCTAGAATTTTTTTATCTTGGATAATTGCAAAAAGATGTTTTTTTTCTTCTTTACGTAAAGACTTATATTTATCAAGTATCCTAACGGTATCATAAGCATCCAGATTTAAAAAATTTATAAAAAAGGCTTTCCCTAGGTAATGGTCGTCATTTGGGTTAAAAATGACTCTTAAAATATTAATTAAATTTCTAATATTCGGATCATCTAATATTTTATCCCTAGAAAAAATAGTATAGGGAATTTTATAAAAATCCAAAATAGTTTTGATATCTGAAACATTTTTGTTGGCACGATAAAGGACCGAGATTTCGCTAGGAGACACACCTTTTTCAATCTTTGATTTTATATCTTCGGCTAAATGTAAAAGTTCAAATTTATAGTTTGAAAATTCTTGTACATTTATTTTTTTATTTTCTTTTATATTGGAATAGAGTTTTACGCTATCTTCTAGACCCTTTGATTTAATGACTAGGCTATGTGCTCCATCTAAAATATCTTGTGTTGAACGATAATTTTCAGTAAGGGTCACAGAGTGGATATCTTTATATAAATTTTGAAATCTTGAGAAGGTTTCAGCGCTAGCTCCTTGAAACCTATAAATAGATTGTTTTTCATCCCCTACAGTAAAGATATTTGGCTTACCTTCTAGGTGTGGAGCATCAGTTATAAGTTCTATTATTGTGTTTTGTCCTTCATTTGTATCTTGGTGTTCATCTACAAGAATATATTGATATTTCTCTTGAACTTCTGCTTTTAATTCTTTATTCTTTAAGAGTTCTTCTAAAACATACAAAATCATATCTGAAAAATCATACAAACCACGGTTTTTTAATTCTTCTTGATAAAGCAAAAAAATCTCTCCTAGTTCTTGAGCTTTTTCTATCTTTTTATTTATTTTTTCTTCCTCGGCTGGTTTTAAATCACCTTTTTTTGATTTTCCAAAATCTTTTTTATAATATAAATCATTATTTGAAAGAAGTTCTTTTTTCCAAATTGGTAATTTATTTAGAAAATCGTTTGGCGACAATCCTTCTTTTTTTATCGTAAGTATTCCATCAACTATTTTATTCAAAAAAGAAAATTCATCATGAAAGGAAACTAAATGTTCAAATTTGTTTTTCTTGATAATAGATTCGATTATTTCTACCCTTTCCAAATCACCTATTACTCTGGCACCTCCCAACTCTTCAAAATAAAAAGAGAATTCTTTTATAATATGTTCACAAAAAGCATGAAAGGTAAAAATATTTACTCTATATGCCCTATCGCCTATTATTTCAAGAAGTCTTTCACGCATAGCAATGACTCCAGCTGTCGTATAAGTGAGAGCTAAAATACTCTCTGGAGCTGTATCAGTCTTTACTAAAATATTAGCTATGCGAAGTGCTAATATTTTTGTCTTCCCTGTTCCTGGACCCGCTACCACCATCACAGGCCCATCTATAGAATCTACAGCCTCTTTTTGAGCCTTATTTAGCTTCTTGTATTCTTCTGCAAAAGTTTCCACTGTCATTAACACTATTATACACCTTTCTTATTCGGTCGTTAGGCCATCAAATTCTGGACCGTCGGCTTCTGCTTCTGCTTTAGTTGCTCGCACTATTCCATCTTTATGATGAGCTGGAGAATAAATTGTGTAGAGTTTCAAATCTTCTGTAGAGGATGTATTGATAATATTATGTTGAGCCCCAGCCGGAACAATAATGACAGAACCGTCACTAAGAATATATTCATTACCATCAATGACACATTTACCTTCTCCTTTCTCAAAACGGAAAAATTGGTCGTTGTCTGTATGGACTTCCATTCCTATCTCTTCATTTGGTTTTAAGCTCATCAAAACCAATTGGCTATGCTTGCCAGTGTATAAAACTTTGCGAAAATTTGTATTTTCTAAAGTTTCTTTTTCTATATTTGTATTAAATCCTTTTTTCATAATATTTTTTGTTAATTTATAATTTCGACTATCTAAAGATTCTATATCTTTGAACAAATAGAGTGTCTGTCCACCATCTACCCAACCCAAAATATTTTCCAGAATCTTCCATTACTAAAATCATTATCGCTAATATATAAACAATGTGCTCGTCTATAAATGGATTGTTTGCGGGAGACAAACCGACTGCCAAATACATAAGGAGAAGCATCACTATCCCCGCGAAACCAGAGAGCCTCATGAAAATTCCTAGCATGAGGAAAAGGCCAACAAAAAGTAAACCCAACATAAAGAGCCAATCAACCAATGGTGAACCTGCAAGACTTTGAAAAAATACTGCGAAAGGACCGTGAACACCAAATTGTAAAAATCCTGCCGTAGGAGAAGTACCAAGAAGCCAAGCCTTATCAGCTGTTGTAGCAAAACCTAAACCGAATACTTTATCAATAAAAGCCCAAAGAAAAACAAAGCCCATTACTATTCTTAATACTCCCAAAACATGTTGCGTTTTATTTTGTTCCATATATCTATAATTTTAGCATAAAAAACTAAATAGAGTCTTTTAATTTACATGGCTAAAAATACAAATAATTTGTAGACAAACAAAGCTGGCCAAACAATGGCTTTTACTATACCTAATACTCCCATCCAAAATGTGTCTGCATTCTGGATAAAATATACAGCCGCGCTAATCAAGCCCAAACCATAAATACAACCTGCATTTCCGCATTTTTGATAATGCTTTTTATCTTTCCAGCAACTATTCATATTGGAAACTTCTACTTTTTCTATTATTGTTTCTTCACTCATATATTTTATTTATAAAAATTAATAATACCGACGATTACTTTAATTTTAGCACAATTAGCAAAAATCTTTAAAATGTTGTAAATTGATAATTACGGAGGCGTCGCATAGCGGTCTAGTGCGCACGCTTGGAAAGCGTGTGTGGAGAAATCCACCGAGAGTTCGAATCTCTCCGCCTCCGCAGATGAAAAATACAAATATTCTACAAAAAATATTTCCATCAATTATCAATATAATAATTGTATTTATTTTATCTTTCCCAATTTATTATTTCTTATCCATAACTATTTGGAAAATTTCAGTTATTGTATTATTTTTTCTTTACAATCTTTTCTTTCTTATATTTTATAAAAATGTTTGTCTTGGGATGATGTTATGCAGAACAAAATGGAAAGAAAAGATTAATTTCCAAAATGAGCTTTTATATATTGTTTTATATACCTTAAGTTTTTCCACACTATTTATATGGATATGGTTTCCATTCGATGTCTTTTTAATAAATATACTTCTGTTGCAGTTACCATGTGTCTTAATCACAGGTACAACCTTGCATGGTTATCTCAGCGGAAAAGACTCTTCTATTGTAATCTAGCCTCATTGCACAATAAATTTAGCTTAGTAGATATTTTTTTTACTTACTTTCCTTTTTCCCGTATATACCTCTTTCAGCAGAAACATGAGCATAATATATAACTTCATCGCTTTTTCCTATTTCTTTTCCAAAAGTATCAACTTTAATCAAATTCTTTTCTTCAAATTTATCTATGTGAATATTCTTAAAAAAAGAAACGCTACTCCATGAAGTAAAACCTGTATGATTTCGACTAAATTCATGGATGTTATTTTTAGAATCTTTAGCCACTAAATTGTCAACGCTTCCTCCATAAAGATGTTGCCCATACCACATCGAAAGCCATTTCATAGCTTCTATGACAGCTTCTTCTTTTGTTGATCCTCCTCCTATCACAGTAATTTTATTCCCAGTTTCTTTAATCTCTCCTGAATCAAATTTGGAAAATTTCATCTCTGAATACATATCACGATTATATATATCAAAATCAAATTCATCACTTTTTTTTGTGCTTGATTCAGAATTTATTCTTTCAATATGTATATCATTTGTTACTATTGCCGCATCTCCTACCATCCCAGTATCCAAAGGAACAGATCCCTCAGAAAAAGTGCCATTGTAATCTGTATCTTCCAATCGATCATCATATTTGAAAGTACTTGAAAAAGTAACCTTTCTTCCGTCTGGTAATGATTGTTTTAGTGGTTCTAAACGATGTGCTATCTCAGTGAAAGTCATACTATGAAGGTTGGCCATTTCATCAATAGAAAAAGGACTTTTTGTCGCCTCGTTTTTTACTGGAATTTCTTGTGCAAAAAGTTGTCCACCTTCTAATATTACTAATGCTGAAAGCAATTTAATTGTTAATTTTGGAGTTTCTATTACTTTTTCTAAATTTGGATATTTTTTGAGTAAAGAAAAATACAGTTCAGAAATATTTTTTCCCCATGAAATACCGTCACGTATTTCAGGCGAAGTTTCTATTTTTTCTTTTTTAATAGCAGAAGTATTTAATGATTCTTTTCCAAACATAGATTATGTATATAATACAATATAATACTATAAAATGTCCAATCTAAAGAATTCCGTTTTAATTTATTTCTAACCCTAAGCTAGAAACTTTTTTTAGTGCAAAAAATTGTTCTGACACAAGCCACTTGTTTATGAGTGGACTTAAGGTAAGAGCAAAACCGATATTCCCTGCTAAATGAAGAGCGGTAAAAGGAATTTGCATGACAAGGGCATTCAAAATTCTTTGCCCAAACATTGGTGCAAATAAAACTCCGGTTATTAAATCAAAAAAGATTGTGGCAAAAAAAGCAAAGAGGACAAAATTGAAAATGCTTGTTTTAGCTTTTTTAAAATAGAAATATGAAGCAACCCCGATGAGCCCATAAGTAATACCGGCCGTCCAAGTCCAAACTCCAAAATGGGTAAAAAGGTCATAAATAGCAATACTAGCGAACCCAAATAAAAAGCCCCATAGAGCCCCAAATTTGCGTCCTAGAGGCATAATAGAGGCCATTATTGGCTCCACATTAGGAGCTCTTAAAGGCGATAATCTGAACAAAAGACAAGCAACAAATACTGTAAAAAATTTTAATTTATTTTTTGTATTTTCCATGGAGTTCTATTTTAACATATCTAAAAATTCTTTCTCGTTTATAATTTTTACCCCTAATTTTTGAGCATTTGTCAATTTAGACCCAGCTTCCTCCCCCGCCACCACATAAGAAGTATTTTTTGAAACAGAACCAGAAACTTTTCCTCCTAGCGAAATTATTTTTTCTTTGGCGAGAGCGCGGGATATTGTAGGGAGTGTGCCCGTCAAAACAAAATTAAGTCCTGAAAGTTTTCCTTTTTGTTTTTTCTCTGCTTTTTCTATAATTACTCCATTCTTCAATAATTTCTCTATAAAAGATAAATTACTTTTATCTCTAAAATATTTATAAACACTCTCCGAAACTGCCGGACCTATATTTTCTATCTCATTTATCTCTTCTAATTGTGCTTTGGAGAGCTTCTCTAGTGTGCCGAAATTTGTAGCGAGGTCTCTAGCTGTTTCTTCCCCCACATGAAGTATGCCAAGGGCAAAAAGGAATTTAGAAAAAGGGATTTTCTTTTTCAAGTTTATTTCTTTTATGATATTCTCTGCAGACTTTTCTCCAAATCGTTCTAGCGGAGCAATATCTTCTTTTTGAAGTGTAAAAATATCAGCTGCATCCGTTATCAAGCCTTCGTCTTTGAATCGTCTCAAAATCTTTGGACCCAATTCATAGATTTCAAAAGCAGAAACAAAATGTACAAGAGATCTTTCATTTTTCGCAGGACATTTTGGATTTATACAATAAAAGGCAACAGATAGTTTCTCTGGCTCCTCAAAACCGGGCTTTTTTGAATTCTTAAAGCCCGGTTTTTTCCCGCCAGACTCTTTTTTCTCAACATCTCCTCCACAAACAGGACATTCAGAAACCATTTTAAATTTCTTTTCTTTGCCAGTACGCATGCGTGTCAATACTTCGACTACCTTCGGAATAACATCTCCCGCTTTTTCTATTACTACTGTATCTCCTATTCTTAAATCAAGTCTTTCTATTTGGTCCATGTTGTGAAGTGTCGCTTTGCTAACTGTAGAACCTGCCACAGTAGTCGGTTCAAAAATAGCAAGTGGCGTAAGCACTCCCGTACGTCCAACATTTATTTTTATATCTTTCACTACTGTCGTTGCTTTTTCTGCTGGATATTTAAAGGCTGCCATATATCTTGGAGCTTTACCTACAACGCCTAAAATCTCTTGCGTCTTCAAATCATCAATAGAAATTACGACTCCATCTGTGCCATAAGGAAAATCTGGCCTAATTTTTTCAAACTTTTTTATAAAAATAATCACCTCTTCCATATTTTTACAAATAGCATCATTTTTATCTACTTGAAATCCTAACTTTTCTAACAATCTATGTTTTTCTGAATGAGTTTTAAGGTCGGACCTTGACTTGGCGGTGAAACCGCCAAGTGGCGGTTTCACCGCCAAGTTATTATATTTAATCTCAGCTATATCATATGGAGAGAAAAATAATTTTCTCTCTGCAGACAATTTTGGATCCAATTGTCGTAAGCTTCCTGCTGCTGCATTTCTTGTATTAGCAAAAAGCTGTTTTTCTTCACTCTCATTTTGTTTATTTAATGAAATTAAAGTTTTTTTAGCCATTAATGCTTCTCCGCGAACTTCAATATAATCTGGAACTTGGACATCGGATGTCCAAGTAGACATCCGATGTCCAAGTTCTAATGGTATAGATTTTATGGTCTTTAAATTTTGAGTTATATCTTCCCCAATAAATCCATCTCCTCTAGTTGCGCCTCTTACAAATTTACCTTTTTCATAAATCAAAGATACAGCTAGACCATCAAATTTGACTTCACAGAAATATTCAATTTTTGTGTTTGAGGATAAAAGCTTTTTTACTCTCTTTTCCCAATCATAAAGTTCTTCCTCACTAAATACATCATTTAGTGATAGCATTCTATTTTTATGTTTTACTTTCTCAAACTTCTCTAAAGGCCTTCCGGCTACTCTGTTTTCTCCTGCATTTAAATCATTAAATTCAGGATATTGTTCTAAAAGTTTTTTTAATTCTTTAGTTAGAGAATCATAAATTTCATCGGTGCCAATATCTTTTGTATGATACGCATCCCGCAATCTTGCGATTTCGCTTCGCAATTTTTGTATTCTTTTTTGAGCTTCAATTTTGTTCATATAAAATAATTAAGGAAATTATTCTACCTTACTGAGCCATGAGAGAAAAATCATCCATATAGCAATATGTTCCAATACTATTATTTGTTAAATCCCCTTGAATAACCAAAGTTGTATCCGCGGAAACAAAAGTTACAGTTTTTTGTACCCA
>DAIEQH010000014.1 GCA_027347985.1 Candidatus Nomurabacteria bacterium
CGCTATGTTGATCTTTGGTTTCGAGCCGGCAACGGCTCGAAATCCAAGGTTTCTGAGTAAAAGGTATAGAAAAAGATGACGATACTATCCGCGTTTCAGCACGCTTTTCATCTCCGGACTGAAGCCCGGCAAGGGTTCAAGCGTGGAAACGCGCCCTAAAATACCTCTCAATGCAGTTTTTCTCAGGCAGATAGAATTCATCGATGATGATTCACGACAAAAGAATATCCCGCTGTTTTCACCACAGCCCATCGACAAGAACAAGGATATACTCGTTGACAATCCTGTCTATGCGTAACAGTATCGTACGACAAGCTCACGAGAACATATCCTGCGTGTGGAGTGTTATAGAGATAAACGATTTTCCCCAGCAGCATGCCGCACGTGCAGTATCACTTACTTGCGTGTTTCCATATCGCGTTGAAGTTATCTCTCAGGCCAGAACTTACTTCTTTAGAAAGTATGGTAATAAACAATGGATCTTCTGACCAGAGCGAGAATATCACCAGATCATCAATGATATTGTAAGTGAAGTAAGAGTCATAATCAATATAGCGCAGGGTGACTCCTTTCTCGATCTCATTTTTCCGGGCATGCGCGGAAACGATCTTTCGCACTCGTATACGCTTATGTTCGCGCGCAGCAAATATGGTTGCAGTAAAATACCGCACGAAAGACTGGTCGTGCGCGTCATAATCAATGATTCCATAGACGAGCAACTCTTTGCCGGGCGCGTATCTTATGATCTCTTGGTCGAATGCGGACTTCATGCCTTCATAGCCGGTGTAGATCCTTATCTCTGGCGTGGATTTTGCAGATGACGCAAGCAAGAGCAGCTGCGGAAGTAGATGCGCGTATGACTTTCGTTTTGCATCAAGATCATCTTGCGCCTGGTCAAGGTATTTACCGATAGACCGGGGATCTGTTGCTGTGAAATGACGGACATTATTCTTTGTTATCTCGCTGACCAGACCCTTTTTTTCAAGGGATTCAAGGATGAGATATATCTTTCCGGAATTGATCTTTGACCGGGATAGAATCATGCCGGATGTTGCCTCTCCGAGCGCTAAGAGCGCCAGATACGCCCGGGATTCGTAGTCGGTCAGGTTCAGGCTTTTGAGGATATCGATCCGTGGATCAGTCATTACACTCCTTTCGGGGGGAAGAAATATTTAAATGTAACGGTGGATTCACCAAAAGTCATGCATAGCAGGGGAAGAATGCACGATAAACCAAAAAAGAAACTTGAAGAATATCCGCTGTATATACAATTTGGAAAAATGATGTGGTATGCATCTAAAGTAGTATTTGGCACATGTAAAGAGTACAAACTGGGCAAAGCGCAAAAAATAGTGTACACGGCAAGTTTTCTTGAAGGCGCCGTTGAGGGATTTATTGATGCAAAAAACAAGATGCCAATCGCTACAACAATAGTTGATTTTCCGCGAAAGACATATCATGGTCTTGAAAGCATAATAACCGGAACGCCAATAGCCCAGGGCACGGCGGCCGCCGTGGATTTTACTGTAGCATTCAAACCGTGGGAAGAAAAAATGGACGGGTATGATCCTCTAGTACGAGTTCTTTGGAGATTAAAAGACGTCATGGTATTCGCATTAATGTCTGGCATGGTAATGCTGGGTTCAGCCGTAGTAAACAACGGAGGATATGTTCTTGGCTACGGCGCAGGGATCGTAGAAGATCATCTTGAAAAATATGAGATACGCTAAGAAATGTGTCGCAGCTTGGACGGCAGAGCAATCAGCATCTGCCAGAGCGATTGTTGCGTAAACATATCTATAGACGATGATTAGTGACGCCCATTAAAAAGAAAACATTAATAATAGGATATTCTTTTATGCATATATGTATATTGAAGATTTATGTTCAAGCACGATTCCGTGTACTATCCGTGCCCGGAAGATTATTCTCGATTCAGCGGAATTGCAGATCAATGAAGAATTTTTTGGGATATACTCGCAATATGCCCACTGGATTTATGCATTCAAAGAACATTTAGAAGAATATTATAACACGATCCTTGCCATACCGCGGGTAAAAAATAGCATGAAAGGAACAATATTTTCCGCAGTAATGCCTTATACGGACAGCAAGAAAAGACCTGCAGAATTTGTGATTCGCATCATGCCTAAAGAAAAAACCATTCAAACAGATATCTATCGCGATAGTAATTATGAGTTAGCGGATGTCTCCGTAAAGGACAGTGGCCGCGCGATTGTCGAAAGCTTCTTTGATAAAATAAATGCGAATTAAGTTTCTTCATACGTATCTAGACCCGATCAGAAGGATGCGAAGAACGAATGTAAAACGCAATTGAAAGGGGCGTTATTGTTTCAACATATTTCTAAATCCTGGCGTCCATTCATCGGTTATCATGAGCACTGAGTCGACTGTCCGTATGACGAAGGGGAATTCTTTTTTGAGATTTTCTACCAGTTCATAATATTCTTGGTAATTATTCACGACTATTTCTGGCTCTATCTGCCAAAGATTTCTGATAAAGTAGTGGATATTCGGGATATTGGAAAGGTACTCGAGCATTTTCCTTTCATCCTCTTTGCTGTAGGCGTCAAGCCGTATGATTATCTTATAGAGCTCAAGTCCGAGTTTATTGAGGTCTACGCCCAGTCGATATTGTATGATGATCTCTTTTTCTTCGAGCCTGTGCAGTCTTCCACGAACAATGGTTGGTGTTGAATGAACTTCCCGCGCAAGATCATTTATTGTTATCCGCGCATTATTCACTATTGTTCCAAGGATTGCATAATCCGTTTCATCAAGTTCATTGTGCACTAATTCTCCTGCGAACATGGTCGGCGGGACTATTTCTCCGGTGAAATACATTTTGGGGTATTGTTTTACATCAAGGATGCTATCGCCATACTCTTCTACAATTATTTTTTTGAATTTTGAGAGGAGTTCGTTTTTCATGTCAAAGAATTCATAATCACTTTTGAGAAAGACCCCGAAAATGAGATCCCAACGTCCTGAACATTCCCCCATCCAATACACTATTCCTGATGATTTCAGATATTCGAGGATATGCTGCTTTTCCTGCGGAACATTACGGATTTTAAGATAGATTTTATATAATTTATATCCTATCTTGTGCGGATTGAATGCAGCATTGAAGCTAGTAATAACCCCTTTTTTGACCATTTGAGTTATACGGTATTCTACTGCTTGCCGGGATTTCTTAACAATTTTAGCAAGTGTTGTTGTTGGTATCCGGCAGTTTTTATCTAATTCTGCAAGTATCTTTCTGTCGGTCTTGTCTACTTTTATTTTCGATATTTCTACCATTTTTAGTTGTTTATTATCTTAATAATATAAATTTTGTTATTTATGCTTAATTTTTCAAAGAAACTTTAATATATTAAGTTAACCACTTAGAAGTAACAAATTTTAAAAATGAGGTGGCGTTATGAACATTGATCTTATCAACCCAAGACACAATTATGCAGATCCACAAGAGCAATACGGGCATATCTATATGCCGACAGCACTTTTAACAGTTGCAGCAAGACTCCTGCAAGCAGGAGTAGACGTGAAACTCTATGATGCAAACATCAAAAAACCTAAAGTAACTGCGAGCGTTGTAGGAATCGGGCTACTTGGCGCGCCGTACATCCCTGTAGCAATAGGGATGCAAAAACAATACGGAGATAAAACATATCTTATAGGAGGAGCTGCGGCAGAAGGATTATCTCAAGGACAATTTGAAAAATTATTCGGTACAAATGCATTTAATGGGAATATCGATGAACTCGTTGCGGAAAAACTCGGCATTAGTGTGTCAAAAATGCCTGCGCCAGAAAAAACGTCGCTTATCCCTGCGTATGAAACAATATCTGATGCAGCCATGAAAGAGTATCTTTCGCGTGAATTCAGTCTCTACGTAAGCAGTGGATGTCGATTCACCTGTACATTCTGCTCAATACTCGGCAAGGGCAAAGGAGAATTTTACAGGAATACGGACATCATCAAGAAGGATGTCGCGTATCTTACTGAACGTGCAGAAAAGCTTGGGATAAAAGAACTTACTATGTATATGTCAAACCTTGACGTATTCCAAAGTCCTCAACCATTAAAGGAATTTGCAAAAGCAATCATTGAAATAAAGGAAGATCGTCCGACAATCGACATTAAACTCCGTGGACTCTCGACAGTAGAAATGTATCTTCATGCAAGAAAAGACAAAGAGCTTATCCGTCTCATGAAAGAAGCAGGGTTTCACACCGTAGGATTCGGGATAGATGGCGCAACTGCTGAAGTACACCGCAGAACAAAAAAGCCGATCGGAAATGAACAGGATTGCATAGACGCCATCATCAAATCATACGAAGATGGATTTACACCGGAAGTACTGATGGTGTTTGGGCACGAAGGTGTGGACACAAAAGAATCATTACAGTCAGCATATGAATTCGCAAAAGAAATGCAGGACAAGTATGGCGCGATACCCCGACCACACATCGCAAAAGCGTTTATTCCAGGAAATGACGGATGGAAAAGCGAGAAGTACCGGGCGCAAGTCGAACGACTCATTGAGGAACCTCAATTGTTTCAATCATTGGACTTTACTGCACTCCCGACAAAATTTACGCATCCTGATGATACACAACGAGAGCTCGCAACAGAATGGTATCTTAAGATGTGTACACTAAAAAAGAATACTACGCAATGGATCGAGCCGTTGCAACCCGGCATGGATGAAGAGCAGAAGAAAAGAGCAGAAGCGATCAATCGAGGAAGATTTGACCGATAAATGTTTCTTCGTGGGGGATACGCTCATGATGCTAGATTCGGTTAGTGGACATATCCTGCAAAATTCAAAATAGATAGCCGAGTTCGAGCATGCCGCCCGATAGCGAGGTGTAATGCATCTTTTTCTCCTTGATAATATCAGCAAGATGCGTATAGGCATCTTTTGTCGAGGGAGAAGATTCATAATACGAGATGATTTCGCGTATAAATTTAGGAAGGGAATTCATCCTGAACGGTTTGGCCACAAAGCACGGAAGATCAAACCTATTTACTAATTCGCCCAGAGTCGTATTAATACGCACCAAATCCCCGGTCATGGTCAATTGCACTGCATCAAACTTTTTATCATAGTGATACATTTTTCCTTTAACGATAGAAATATCAAAGTTGGATTTGTCAACTGCAGATAGATGCGTTTCTATGGCGTTGAGATCAGCGTATGCAGAAATATAGGTGATCGTTAGTTTGGAAGTCATATGCATTCAATACCCTACAGAAATATAAAGGTTTCCATCAACATCCCCGATCTGACCTGACAAGAGAAACAAAAAGACTTACGAAAAATATTTAAGCAGCAAAGAACCCGTATTGTTATGCGAAAACCATTCAAGAAGCATTTAGGTGCGATTGATATTGAGATTGCGCATGGCGGTAGCGGGAAAAGAAAGTTAATACTATCAAAAGATGATCCTGTCTCATCACAACTCCATGCGATGACTAAAGGATTCCTCGCGCCAGGCGGGATTTTTGATTGGCACAACCATGAAGACATTGATGAATTCTTTTTAGTGACCGAAGGGACAGGAGTTATCGAGTTTGGAGATGGTTCAACGTTTGCATATGCAAAAGATGACCTGATCTATATCCCTTCAAATATGAAACATAGAATAGAGAATACCGGAACTGTTGAGAATGAGTTCTTTTTTATAAGACTAAACCAATAAATCAGTTCTCGAAAGAAAAAGTAAAGTGCCCTGCCGGAAGCGAGACCTGTCAGGTCATTTGCATTGGACATCTTTTCTTGGATATACGCCCATTTCTATGAGTTCTTGTTGTTTCTCTGGCAGAAGAAGGTGTCATCCGCAGAGTAATATCTCTTTGAATTTTTCCACCTTAAGGATTATTTTGTATTTTTCTATATAATTGATAAGTATCTCAAGAAATATTACGTCGGAGTATGTAATACAATTTGGAAAGATTATTAAATTAAACAGCATATTCGCAATTGAGGTATTGCATATGAGAACAACACATGCCAACGTATGGAAACATAAGCCATTTGAAAAGAACAGTTTTGTAAGTAATGAGGTACATTTATCTCTCCCTTTTTTAAAAAAGGGAAAGACAAAAAGAGTTCTGGATGTCGCTTGTGGAAATGGATTGGGAGTTAGTTTGCCTCTTCTTCGAGAAGGTTATAATGTATATTCTTTTGATAAATGGAAAGCGTCTATTAATGCGTTAAATAAAAATGCTCAGAAAGAACGATTTAAAACCCGCGCAAGAGTGTCTAATATGTATAAAAAATTCCCCTATAAAAATGCATTTTTTGACTCAACTTTCTGTTTTCAGGCAATATACCACGGAAGCCTTTCACAAATTGAATTCGCGTTCAAAGAGATCAAACGTGTAACTAAAAAAGGGGGCTATTTTTTCTGCACAATTATTCCTTATTATATTAAAAGAGATAAAGAAACGTTTTTCTTTAATTATACCAGAGATAATGGAAGAATTGGTAGAATTTATGTCAAAGTAGACAAGAACGATCCTTTCTTATGCTATAATTTAGCAAAAAATTGTGAGTATCTTGTACCGCACTATTATTTTACAAAAAATAAATTGAGATCTACTTTAAAAAAATACTTTAAAGAAATAGATATAAGAAAAGTTGCGAGAAATGACAAATGTATAAGCATTTGGTTTGTGCGTTGTAGAATATAATACTAGTGTATACCTAAAGGAAAATAATGAAATGAGATATTCAACTAAAAATACGAAAAAAGCATATACAGAGGTCATAACTCCTTGCTCGGTTCTTGGACACTCGGAGGTGTTTTTTCAAAAAATCTCAAAAAGTTTTCTTAATCTTATTGCCGTTCTGAGCAAACCTAAACTCAAGGTTGCTCTTATCAGCTATTACTATCAAAAACCCTCAATATCGGGTGTGGGCGTTCACGTGCGGAATCTCGCAAAACATCTTACCAATCACAACTGCGAAGTACATATTTTTTGTAGTGGCCATGATGACAGTATCTATAATGAGCATGGTATAATAGTTCATACTATAGGAAGAGTATTAATTCCTGCTATGAACGGTGTATCTAAAAAAAGGCTTGAGTATGATCTCTTTGAATCAGAAGTTGTCAAAGAAATCATTAGGGAAAATTCAAAACGCAATTTTGACATCATACACACCCATCAAGGAGCCGTAATAAAGGCAGCATTCATAATAAAAAAGATATATGGAATAAAATGGATTCACACATTTCATGCAATAGAAAAACTTAGGATAAAAAAATTAGGTAAGGAGGAGAAACATTTTCAAGATTTAATATCTTGGGTAGAACATACCGTGAACTATTCTGATGGCGCCATATTTGTTTCAAAAAGTTTATTGGAAGAATGTCCGAAACATTATAAACTTAAATCTAAGATAATTGTGCCTAACGGAATAGATTTTGAGATGTTTAATTATCACCCTATTATGACTAAAAATGTATTGTATGTGGGTAGATTTAGTAAAGAAAAAGGGATACATTCTCTTCCGAAGATTATTTCTTCCATAATGAGTATAGACAATTCTACATTTACCGCAGTGTGCCCTTATAATGCATTGGAAGGGGAATTGAAAAGGATACGAGAGCATATATCAAGACTAGAGAAAAAATATCCTGATAGATTAAAAATAATAGACCGTCCTCAAGATCCCGAGATTCTGAAGAATCTTTACAAAAATTGTCAGGTGTATATTCAACCTTCGAAATATGAATCTTTCGGATTATGTATTTTGGAGGCAATGGCTACAGGCAGACCTGTAGTCGCGCCTAAAGTGGGCGGGATTCCTGAAGTAATCGGGGATTCCGGGTTCATTGTCAAAAATACAGAAGAGTTAATTTATAAAGTAAAAGCGCTTTTAAACGATAAAGAGGAATGCGTCAGAGTAGGAAAACTCGCCAATAAAAGAGCACAGAACTTTGACTGGGATGCTATAACACGTCAAATATTAACATATTATACAGAGATAAAAAAATGAATGAGCAAATTATCTATCCCGCATTACTGATTACGGCAGGAGTATTACTTTCCACAGTAGTCATCATAATTTTAATAAGAGTGTCTAATAAGATTATAAGATTTTTTGAATTATACCCTGAATCTAAAGGAATAATTAATTTTTCACTAAAATTTATATCTTGGTTCTTAGGATTGATAATATTATTAATTTTTATTAGGTTGGCGCTTAAGTTTTTAGGTCTTGAATTTACTACACAAATTGCAGAAGACGCAATAACACTTGCCCCCAAATGTATTCTTGCCGCATTGGTAATTCTGATCGGGGGGTATATTGCAAAATCCATCAGATCACGATCAAAAGAATATCAATTTGAATTTAAGGACACCATACTCTTAATTATGGATTTCATAGTGTATATGACTTTCGTATTTACTGCACTATATACCATCGGAGTAAATATTACTTTTTTTCAGGAGTTCTATACCGTAGTCTTATGGGTTATCGGAGGAATTATAGTATTAATTGTTAGCATAATCGTGGGGATTCCTTTAGGAATGAGTATCTACAAAAAGACAAAAAAAAGAAAAAATACAAAAATCCCCAAAAAATAGACCTGACAAGTAAAGTGCCCCCGCCGGAAGCACATAGAAACGTAACAGTAAAGAGCACATCAATCGCTCATTCCAAACATAGTAAAGACTAACTAATATTTAAATGTATATGTATAACGGATGTTCTCGAATTCAAAAAATTTAATAATTGCCACGTTTTAATAATCTTATGAATATAAATGAGGAACTCAATAGCTTCGTAGAACAGACGTTTCTAAAATTTGCCAAAGTGGGGGTTGACTTTAGAGGAACCTTTTTAGAAGAAGATTTTAGAAGAAATCTTGAAACAACTTATATTCAATGTAAATTCATAACCGAAAACATCGACAAAAGCATAATTCTCAATAAAAAAGCAGGGGATGAAAAACAGTTACTTGCGTTTAGAAGAGGTGAACTTTTTAGAAAATTGTTCTATGAACCGCTCAGACAGATTAAAGAAAATAAAAATCCAAAATTTGTTTGGGAAACATATGAAACAGAAATTCTTGCCGAAGAATATATTGATCTTATTATGGATACACTTTCATCACTATTTGAGTATTATCATTCTTTATTAAAAAATAATGAGCTATTTGACTGTGTAAAACTTGCGCGGAAATTAAATATTACGGCTTTGTTACCTAAACTAGATAAAATTGATCGAGCTGACCTGCTAAATTTGTTATATGTTGATCTAAGCGAAAAAACTGCTGAACAATACACAAAGGAAACGGAATCATTATTTTCTATGGACGCATATAAAGTTAGAAATGCATGTTTTCATATGTCGTATTCATATAAAAAAGAAGGTGATTCTGATTTTAAAATATTTTTTAATACTGGAACAGACGGAATCCTTTACACTGAGTTACTAAAATTAACAAGAGACATTATGGCCAAGATCAATGTCTTAATCATTATTCCATACTATTTTTCTGAAGGCGCTTTGCCATTAAAGACTGGTTGAACACTGCGCGTTTGTTAAGACGAGGTAAATTTTTAAAGTTCAGCATTTATCTAAACGTGTGAATAGCGAATTAACCAATAATGTCAAGAAAGCAATAGATGAAACAGCTAATGTTTTAAGTGATGAATTTGTAGCAGATATTAAAAGATATTTTGAGAATAACTTTAATTCTTTACTGAACTCTAAACTTGAATTAAGTATAGTTATTGATATGAATGCAATTTTAGCTGATGCGGAAGCTCTCGTGCAGAAGGGAGAATCATTTCTATTAGAGCTTATGAAATCGCCTTTTCTTAAGTTCTATGCACCTGACTATTTGGAAATAGAAATTAAAAAGAAAATACCCGAATATTCTAAATTAAGAAAATTAGACACAGATACATTTGAGAAGGCAATAAATACTATTAAAAGTAATATAATTATAGGCAGCCCTGATCCCGAATCACTCATAGTATCATCTCAACTGCTAGAAAGTATCGATGTAAAAGATGTCGATTATTACGCAATGCATTTGACATTAAATACGAACGGCATACTGACTAAAGATAAACATCTAACTAAAATTCCTGAATTAAGAACCTGGAAAAGACCGGGCGAATTAGGAAGCATAGTTAGAGTATTCAAAAGAGGTACACTCTCTTTTGTTATTTTAGGACGCGGAATACCTGCCGTTTTAAAGTCACTAGCATCAATTTTTATGATAATACTAAAAGGGATATGTGAAGTTGTAAAACACTTTTTAGAACTCGCAAGTATGTTTATCACAGGAGCTATAAAAACTATAAGTGAACTTCCAGAATGGGTTCAAATAGCATTAGGGATAGTAACAATAATCCTTTTAATAAATAAAGAGAGCAGAGAAGCGATTATGAAATTTATTAAAGATATAGCAAAGGCATTTATGGATTTCTTAGAAATAATATACCTCGCAATAAAACCTGCGATAGAGTTTATTACAAAATCCATCGAATACGGGATTATAGCTTCAAGTGTATTATTTGAAGAAGTACAGAGCACTATAATAAACTTCAGGGCTAACACGGCCTAAATATAACATTAAACACTAAACTTATTCATGACTTATACACAATTATAGCAATTGCAACGTCAAAAACAAAGAATTAACACAAATAAGATCCAATGCATACAATGCAGAGGCTAACATTTATGTTATTAGCATTTACATATATACAGTGACCTATTCTCTGGATTTTTTCTTATTGTTTCTCGTCGTATTTGGGTGCTTTCCACCCGATTTTTGTGGGTGTATAGCTGAGAGTAGTTTTTGCAGGTTTTCTTCCATTCCTTTTCTGTGGGTGGACAACCCGTATGCGCGATACTTTGAAACTAAGTCTTTGTTTGATACGATGAACATCCACCTATTCCTATATCTTTTGTGTAGGTAGTTTATTTTCTCTTTAAGTTGTTTTTGTTTGGATAATAAATTCCCTGTTTCTATTTCTAGAGCGTATGTTTTTCCTAAATATTTGAATGTGATATCTGCATCTACTGTCCTATGTTCTCTTATAGTCTCATATTCTCCAGTATTTTCTAGGTAGCGTATTGTTGACCATACGAGGAATGTATGCGTGTTTGAATGCTGATTTATGGGTCGTATTAATGCCGTGACTATCTCTTCACGTAATATATCGTATTCGTTTGATTGTCTATATCTCTCAGCTTTGAGTATCTTGATCGCATCAGGATTAAGATCATCAAGAAGATATACATCATGCTCTGGAATGTGAAGATTCGCTTTTATTGCTTCAAGTCTTCTTTCTTCACTTTGTTCTACACGGTTTCGCTTCTTTTCTGCTTCAAGAATTTCATATTCAAGCAGATCTTTCTTGCGATTAAGCTGATCAAGTTCATTACGGTGTAATTTTAGGTTAAATACCTGCTTTGCATGGGCTAATCGCTCATTTAACTGCGTGCCGTACTTTCGTTGTGTTCGTTCAAGAAGAAGAGTACGTTCAAAAGGTACAAGTGTCTCTCGTAATTCTTCGAGATTCATTACGTCCACGTTTTTTTGGAGAAATTCCTCAACACGCCTTGATTCCCCCTTGAATCGTTCATTACGGATACGAATATTATCAATGCCATTGGCAACGATGAGATATAGCTTCGTATACGCATATAAGAACAGTGCAAGAACGAAAATAGACAACACCACATAAACCGGAGTAATTTCTAACGATTTAACCAAGCCATACGTCAAGTAAGCAAAATAACTAAGAAGAACAAAACAAAGCAAATACAACGCAATACGAAATTTAGTACCAGAATCCATAAGAGAAAACTAATTGAGGTTGTATATAAAGAGTACTGCGCAGTACGCTAATGCTGAATTGAACTAACGAAAATTATTCTTCTAATGTGCTTGCCCAAAATGCATTAATCTTTTTTGGTTTTTTTAATTGTTGTAATAGGTCAATAACAGGTTTTGGTCGTATATCCAAATCTCTCAATTGGTCAATGGCACACCATTGAAATTGCATTTCTTTCTCTGCGGATTTGGGATTATTTAGATCAATATCGTTAATTTCAATTTCAAAAAAGTTTCCTATTTCGTAATACTGTTTGTGCTCATAATATTCAAAAGAGTGCTCTATTGTCCCAAGAAATCTTTTGATTGTACAATCGAGACCTAATTCTTCTTTTATCTCTCTTTGTACTGCTGCACTATACCCTTCTCCTGTTTCGACGCGTCCGCCAGGAAGGAACCAATGCGGTTCACCTCTTTTATTGGCAAGAAGAACTCGTCCATTACTAATACATACCGCTCGAGCAACAAATTGTCTCACCACTTCTTTTGTTATCATAGACGCACCTCTCTAGCATAAAGGAATCTCTCTTTTTAAGAATTTTTCTGTAATTTTCCCAAGATTACCTAACGTATTATCAATGTTTTGCGTTATAGTGCGCAAATTATCTTGCAGATATTCTGTTGGTGCTTCTAGAACGACCGACCACGGTCGCTCTAATGATCTTCCTCTTTGCCCCACTAAATAAATTGTCGCTTCGTTGTTTTGATTGAGATTGGTATTTTGCATTATTTCATATGCTGCGCCTGCAAGGACCTTTCCGGTATGATAACACGGATTTTTTCCGCAAATTCCTTCCATCGACATTGCGCGATTAATTCTAATCAATCCACCAATTCTGTTTCCTCTACCAACCACTCCTTCATCTCCAGTTTCAATGCAACTACCGGTGTGTGTTAGATATACGTCTCCAGTTTTTTTGTTATCTAATGGGTTTATCGTCAAATCAAAGGTATACGCAGGATTTTCCGCAGTAAATTGTTTAATCAAATATTCTTTAAGAGCTTCTTTTGTATCAAAGAAATCATTTATCGATGTTATCTTATCTGCCATTAACGGTATTGCAATAGTGATACCAATATTATTATTTATTCGTGTGCCCATTATCTTTATGTCAGTCCCTACACGATTATCTACATTTATCGGTGAAGAATGGATTAACGATTCGACATTAAGCAAATACCTACTCAAAACAGTGTTAGGCGCAGTATAACATGCAGCAGAAGTATCATTACAGTTTAATGCATGTAACTCAGGCAAATCATCTAAACTCATTGGATCAAACCATTTATGTCGTGGGTTTGGTGCACTACCTTCAAATCCGCCTACAGCTCCAGGCGTACTTGAAGTGCTTACCTCATACAATATCCTAAGATCCTTTTTTGTTATAAAGGGTGAAAACCTTTTTTCAAAAAAAGAATAAACCGTATTTTCCAATATTTCTCTTACAGGAATGCTCTGACCTCCAAATGATTTAGATGCTCTTCCATTAATAACCACCCGTATTGGGGAAGTTATTCGCGATTCGCCGTATTTCACGTCTGAAGATCCTCCAAGTAAAGCTAATTTGTCAAAATTATGATGAAGTATAGCGCCGAAATTTTGTTTAGTATATACTGAATATGCTATTGATAATTCCTCGGCAAGAGTGTCTGCTAATGTGTCCGGATGTCCGTTACCTTTTCGCTCTAAAACTTCCCAGTCGCTGCCTACAGATTTATTTATAATTATTGGTTCCATTTTTATCCTCCAAGAATTCTTTTACATAATGAGTTGTTTGATCAGGATCATGTATTTCAGAATTTATTCCGCGTAATACTCCTGCCGAATAATTTAAATTTTCTAAGATAGCGATTGTAGAACTATTTATTAATCCTAAAAATCTTGAATCGAACCAAAGTCTCCCTTCAAGTATATCTCTATCCCTTATTTTTTGTCGATTTCTTGAAGTTTCAACAGAAATATCTAATGTTAATACTTTTGAAGGAAGTACAATCATTTTTTTCTGAGCAAGTTGGTCAAGAAGTTGTATTTCCGAATGATACGTCCCTTCGTCATTATAGCTCAATAATGCTGCCTTATGTGCGATAGTAGAAACAATACATCTATCCCCTACAATCATTTTATTCAATTGTTTAAGTTTATATATATTTTCAGTTCTTAATGGTTCTTGCTGAAGATATGATGCACAGGATTCTTCAGTAGGAGGAAGGCGTAATTCATCTATAACATAATATTCGGCCAATTGTTTTAATTGTAGTATAGTCGTCGTCTTTCCTGCGCAAGGCAATCCTTCTAATGCAAAATAATCATCCACCCGAACAGCATATTGATTCAAGATTTCAGTTGTTTGGTTAATCCAATCCATCGATTGAGTATTTAGTTTTGCTTTCATTTTTGCATAATTACCAATAATCCATTCCCTGCATATTTCGGAGTACTATCCTTAATATAGACGGTCTCATACTGCATAACAATATTTTCAGTTATCCATTTAGAATATTTTTTCTCAACATGTAAGTTTTTATAGTCGTGTAATAAGATTACCCCGTTAGAGTTAATTATATTGAGCGCTGCAGGGAATTCTTTGCGTATCTGTTTTTCAGTGTGTTTACTATCTATAAATATCATCCCGGCAGTTTGTTTATTAAACAGGTTTAATGCAGCAGAACTATCCATATCATAAAGTGTGAATATTTTTTCGAGGTTAAAATACTTGATATTTTTTAATAATTCTTCTTTTGGATTATTCATAGAAGGGAATGTTTGTGATTTTTGTTTTGAGAAGTCGTCTATGCAAATCAATTTATTATCAGAGATAGTTGAAAGCATTCCTTGACCAATAATAACAGATGATCTTCCACAGAACGGACCAAGTTCAATAATGTTTCCCATCGCTGAATATGCCGCGGAAAGCATGTACAATGTTAATCCTTCATATTTAGTTATATACCCTGGAATTTGTGATGCTTTAGCCCATAGCTTTTCGTATTCAAGAAAAATATTGGACACATTACCGATATAACTACTCATGCGTGAAGTAATTTTTTGTATTTTATAAATCTTTCCGCCATATGATAATGTCAAGTAAACGTCATCTTTATATATAAGTTCATCTTCTTAATATTGGTGATGTTTTATGAATTGCGACTATTGTGGTTCTTCCGACGTTGTGAAAAAAGGTTTTCGACATAATTCTTCTGAAAAGAAGCAGAAATGG
>DAIEQH010000015.1 GCA_027347985.1 Candidatus Nomurabacteria bacterium
TTTTAAGGGGTTTGGCGAGCGACGGCGAGCCAACTTCAGGACTTTTTTAAGCTTCAAAAAATCCGTACCGACAAAAATATTGATTCTTGAGTTTTTTATTATCTTTAATAGATATGCTACAATTAGTACATGGAGCCAAATGATATAGACAATTTGTTGTTTACTAGAAATAACGACAAGATTAGGGAGTCCAAAGACCCTTATGTTGATTATTGTTTGGAACAATATCGTATCTATCTACATGTCTTCAACAGTACGAATGAGAGACGACAAAAATCTAATGAATTCTTCTTGGGATTAAATGCTGCTATCATCGGTATCTTGGGTTATGTGGAAACGAAAAGTATACCTAATGCAAATATCATTTTTCTTTTAGTGCCATTCGTAGGAATAAGTATCGGTTATTGCTGGTATAAAATTATTAAATCATACAGCCAATTAAACAAAGCAAAATTTCAAGTGATTCATACGGTGGAACAAAAATTACCAATTACGCTTTTTCAAACAGAATGGCATGTCTTAGGTAAAGGAAAAGACGTAAAAAAATATCGTCCGCTTTCAGATACTGAAAGATTTATCCCAATCACTTTCATCGCGCTTTACATTGTGATACTCCTCGTTAGCCTTTTCTAATATTAAAATAGCTTCATTCTAATTTCATAGACATCTAGTTATCCACAGCCCCTTGACTTTATTACGCAAAATAAGGTATAATATTGACGGATTCAAAATTTCGTTGTTCTTTGAGTTCAAATAACTAATTTCTTTTTTTATTAAAGGAGTTTTTTTATGAGAAGAGTACAACAAAACAAACATTTGCCTACTGAAAAGAAGGCGAGTAAAGTATCTGTACAAAAGGCTCATGGCACTGGTGCTCCAGCTACTGTTGCAAAGAAGATCAGTCTGGAAGCAAGAAAGATTTTAGATGGCTCTAACCATATTCGACCCATCTTTCACACTTCTCATGTCAATCGTTTTCCCCGGGCTTAAAGAACAAAAAAAACAATTCTTTTTAAAACTTTTTAAGGAATTTTTTTATGTCAGAAGCATATCTCAGAAAACAAATCGCTAAAAGAGTTGAGAGAGAAAAAAAATTACTAGCAAAAGAAGCTGCTTCTAAAACAAATACAACAGCTCCTCCACAAAAAGAATGAGAAAAATTTAAAATATTAATCTTAGAACAGCGTACCTATGGTACGCTGTGTTTTTTTGTGACCCTACAGAGAATCGGACTCTGATTTTATCCTTGAGAAGGATACGTCCTAGCCGTTAGACGATAGGGCCATTTAGAGAATATAACATTTTTTAATAAAAAAGAGAAAAAGTTCATTTTCTTACAATTTTTGATATAATTAAACTATGGAGAATCTTTTTCGTATAAATCCTGAATATAAAGGAGAACCAAAACCTAAAAAAGAAGAGGAAGACCTCGTATTAGAATTTAAGGAACCAGAAAAAAATGAATCCCCTGCCGATTCTAAAAAATTTGTTCATTATGAAAGCCCAGAAGATTTGTTAGAAAAACAAGCACAGGAAGCATATAGTGAATATAGTAAGAATAAATCCGAAGACTCTCTTTCTGAAAAAAGTTATAAAAGACTATGGAAATCTAAAAGAAAACTAGAGTTACTGAAGTTAAATTCTGACAAGAGTATTCATCTAATTCCACATCCAGAGTTAAAAGGTAGAACAAAAGAAGGGCTGGAAGAAATTTTAAGCAGGCATTCAGATAAGGGATATTACTCTTCCCCGTCTTTAATGAATGAATTCGTACATATTTTCGAGGAAGAATTTGGAGAAAAATTCTAGATAGATTTTTTATTTCTTATGCATCTTTTTTAAGACATCAAGCTCCTTTTTTAATTTTGAAATATGAGCTTCTAATTTCCCTGTATGTTCTATCAATCTAGCTTCCACATTGTTCGCATGAGTAGCGAGGGTCTCAGCCACAAGCATTATTTCTGTGACATCTTCCATAGCAAGAAGAATGATAGGAGGAAATGTCTCAAGAGTGGTATCTTCTTTAAAATGAATCTGACGAGCGTTTAGAATCATCACTTTTCGGCCTATAAAAGGAAACTCGTGTATCACCTCAAACCCTTTAAAAAAGGTATTTTTAGGTAAAATATCTTCCAAAAGTTTTTTTAAGGCTGGAATGTCCCATTGACCATTACCAAGCTCATAGATAACTTTATCTTCTGTGTCCTTTTTTTCAACTTGAAAAATTCTATAAAAAGAATCATTCGCCGTCATCACGCGAAGATCTTTATCAAGTATTAAAATAGGTTCACGGACTACATCTACAACTGTTTTAATATATGCCCAACTTTTTTCCCACAAATGTTCTACTAATTTTGCTCCTACTGGCTGCACATTTTCTTCTTTTTTATTTGTTTGCATGCCAATATTGACGAAAGAACATAAAAACTATTACAGCTCGCTATTTGAAACAGAAAATGCTATAATGTGTGTTACAACAACTCCCTCTTCTGCACTGAATTTTAGAAATTCTAGTGTAATAAATAAAAAAACTCCGATACTGTTTTACGCTCTAATATATAGCTAAAAATCTCTTTTAAAAATTAATATGTAATTTTTATGTAACATAATATCAGCCTAAACGGCTTAATTATATGACCCCCAAGGATATATTGAAAAACAAGGCCTTGCTAACTACAGCCCATGACGACTTTAATAAAGGGCTAAACGCCCGTGCATTCTTCAAGGTGGGCAACCACCAGACAGGACAAGACTTGGTACAAGACACTTTCGTCAAAACTTGGACTTATCTAGCAAAAGGAGGAAAAATCGACATAATGAAAGCTTTTCTTTACCATGTTTTAAACAATTTGATAATAGATCAATACAGGAAACACAAAACACTTTCACTCGACACAATGATGGAAAAAGGTTTCGAACCTAAAATCCAAGAGACATCAAAGATTTTTAATGTCTTAGATGGAAAAGCTGCTCTGTTGCTCATTCAACGTATCCCAGAAAAATATAGAAAAGTTATGCGCATGCGTTATGTACAAGATTTGTCACTAAAAGAAATATCTTTGATAACAGGACAAACAAAAAATGCTATCGCTGTTCAACTACACAGAGGATTGGAAAAATTAAAATTACTTTACAATCCCCCTTCTTTATAGAAATCAAAAAAAACCGCCTAGAGGAGCGGTTTTTCTTTCGGGGTTTTATTCTGTTTTTTATTGACCTGTTCTAACTACTTTTGGCCAAACAACTGAAGTATTGCCACTCTGGTCTGTCGCAGTCACTACATAATTGTAGTTTGTATTTGCAGAGAGATTACTCAAAGTAAGTTGTTTATTTAAGCTAAAAGAATCGTCTACTTTTGAGGCCCCTGAAATATTTGGGGTAGAAAGTGTGATAGCCGCATCGTCCCAATTACTCCAGTTTATAGCATTAGTGTCATAGAAGACAGCTGTTTTTACTGGCTCGTTGCTACTGAAAGAAACATTGACATTGTTGCCAGATACTGAAGCAACAGACAAATTGTTTATTGCTGGAGCAAAAAGATCCATACCTAAACCAGAAGCTATAATAGAATTTGCTTTTCCTTTTGTATTCGGACCTGCAATACCATCGGCATTGAGATTATAAGAAAGCTGAAATTGTATTACTGCAGCCTTCGTCAAAGGACCGAAATATCCTGTGACTGAACCTGCTGGATAAATGTCGCTATTTGATGCTAGAAATTGTTGCAAAGCTGTTACGCTTGTTCCTCTAGAACCATACTTCAAAGTAGCACCACCAATCTGTGAATAAGTATCTGCCTTTGCAAAAGTAGGCGCTATTGTAAAAGACAGAACTAAAACAAAGATTCCTATTATTCCTAAAAACGTGAATTTATTATTTTTTAACATAGATTTTATTTAATAATTACTAATAATGATCTGAGCTCGAACACTCATACTTAAGATGACGGACTTAGAGAGAATAGATTACATAACAAAAAAGTATAGACAAATTACATTGTCAGTGGTATTCTTTAAAAAACAACAAAAGGAGTTCTTCTTATGCCAACATTCATAGAAGTGTCTTCATTCCTAGTTATAGGAATAGTAATATCCTTTTTTCTCTATGTTTTTAAGCATAGAGGAGATATAACTTCTGAGGATAAAAACGATTTTAGGACTTTCTTAAGGGGTTGGGGGTTCCCTCTCAATGACCTTGACAAATAGTTTGTATTGTGCTATACTGTACAGATAATAGTTCAATGGAGTAAATATGACTACTGATGATGGAATAACCGCTATCATAGTTCTAGTAGTGTTCGTAATACTTCCTCTGGCTGTTGCGCATCGGCTAGAGAAAAAAAATAATAAAATTAGCTCTTTCAAAAAAAATTTTCAAAAAATCGAAACCAGATTTGAAAATTTTTCAAAAAGAATTAATTAATTTTAGACCACGACTTTAAAAACTGGGCAGAAGATTTATCTTCTGCCCTTTTGCTTTTATCTCTTCTTTTTCCATTCTTCATCCTGACGAACGAGGAGATTAGATTTATTTTTTTTATCTGAAAGTATTGCTTCCACTACCCTTTCCATACGCATCCCTTGTGAACCTTTAACGAGCGTAAAATCATTCACTTGCACAAATGTTTTCAAAAACTTCCCTGCCTCTTTAGAATCCAAAAATTCAAAAATATGCTCTGGATTCATCCCTGCCTCAATTGCTCCTTCTTTTGTTTTAGTTGATCTAGGACCGACAGTAACAAGAAATTCTACATTTTCTTTGGCTATCTTACCTATATTTTTATGAGATTCTTCTGTGTGTTTTCCAAGTTCCAACATATCGCCCAAGACAGCAATTTTTCTACCAGCAGTTTTTATTTCTCCCAAAGTTTTAAGAGCAGATTCACAAGCAAAAGGAGAAGAATTGTGAGTATCATCAATTATAAAAGAATTGTATATCCCCTTCAAAAGACGCATGCGTCCAGGCGGAACTTCATAATTTTTTAATTTTTGAACTGTATCAAGCATATTAAATTTAAAACCAGCCGAAAGAGCGAGTGCTCCTAAAGATGCATAGACATGGTTTCTCCCAAAAACTCCTTCGATCACCACAGGAAAACTATTTCCTCCTTCGTCTATTCTAAAAATTAGTCCGTCTGGAATCCCTCCGTCAGTGTAAAAGATACTCTCACCAGAACCTTTTATATTTGAATCTTCTTTAAAACCAAAAGTCAAAACAAGATTTTTTGTTTTTGATTTCATTTCCATGACTGCGTCGTCGTCATTATTTAAAATCAAAAGACCATCTTTTTTTAAGGTTTTTATAAGTAAACTTTTTTCTTCTACTAAATGTTTTCGTGAATCAAAAAATTCAATATGAGCAGGAGTTTCTCCTATGGCTGTGATTATGACCACATCTGTTTTAAGCCATAAAGCATTTTTCTGCATATCTCCCGGCTTTCCTATCCCCACTTCAAGTACAAGCCATTTGGGATATTTATGAGGCCAAATAAAGAGCCAGAGCCCTTTTAAAATATTTAAAAACCATACAAAAGGATTATTCCAACCGTTTGGACATCCGAGAATAGTGAGAGGCAAACCTATTTCGCTATTGAAACTTTTTTCGCTTTTACGTACATAAGAGAGTTGAGAGATGACAGCATAGACAGCATCTTTGGTAGAAGTCTTGCCGACAGAACCCGTGATAGCAATGATTTTAGGTTTGTACTTCAAAAGTACAAGTTTCGATTCTATTCGTAAAATATAAGAAACTATTTTTTTAAAAGTTGTTTTCATATCTCTAACGATCTGGTGGAACTTCGTAATAATTAATTAAAAATTTTGTAATACTCAAAAAAGGATTTGCCCAAGTTTGCACTGCGTAGGGCACACCCTTTGGATTGACTGCATAAAGAAAAATTATAAATTTAGGATCATAGGCAGGAAAATATCCTATAAAAGAATGCGTATGCCTATCTTCATAATAACCTCCATTTATATTATCTGCAACTTGCGCAGTTCCCGTTTTTACTGCCACACTATAATGTTCTAATTGCGGTTTACCCTGAGAGACTCCTTTATCCATAACATTCACCAACATTCGAGTAATTTCTTCACTAGTTGCTTTTGATATTTTCACTGGCGTTTTTTCATAGGTCATTTCTTTTGTTGTACCATCGTCATACTTTATTTCTTTGACAATATGGGGCGTGACAAGGTTTCCACCATTTGATAATGAAGCGAGAGCTCTTATCATCTCCATGGGAGTCAAAGCTATACCTTGCCCGAAAGCAGCATTGGCATATTCTATTTCTCGAGGACTTGTCATAATACCAGAAACCAAACCACTCGTTTCATTTGGTAAATCTATTCCCGTTTTATTTTTAATACCATAAGAAAGTAAATAGTCGCGTAATTTTTCTTTACCTAATTTTTGTTCAACAAAAACCATTCCAGTATTTAAAGACTGGCTCAATACTTCTTGCATAGTCGTGCCAGGGCCTCTGCCTTTTTTATCGAAATTAAATATTTGATGTTTTTCAACAGTAACTTCTCCTTTATCGTCATATGTAGTGTTGGCTGTCACAACCCCTGCATCTATAGCTCCTGCCATGACCAAAGGCTTCACGACAGAACCAAATTCTAAAACACTTTCTACTAAAGGATTAGAAAAAGTAGAAGTCGTTGTGACTTTAGAAAAATTATTTAAATCAAAATCAGGTTTAGTTCCCAGCGCATAGATAGAGCCATCAGTAGGGTTCATAATTATTCCCCCAATAGAATCAGCTTGATATTTATCTTTTACGTCACTTAATGTTTTTTCTAAGAAACTTTGCACCGAAGGCTCTATGGTTGTCACTAGGTCTCCTTCTTTTACTTTGTTACTAAAAAAAGTATCGTTGATATTGGAAAAAACTTCAGCAAAGAAATTGATATATGGATTGTCTTTGTTTCTAGAAAGTTCGGCATCATATTGCCTTTCCAAACCATAACGCCCAGCAAGCTCATCTCCCTTATAGGCAACAAAACCGAGTGATTGAGAAGCCATACTTTCGCCTGGATAAAAACGCCATTTTTCTTTATAAAGAGAAAGTCCGGGAATTTTTAAAAGTGAGATTGCATCTGCTTCTGTTTTTGTGAGATGATTTGCTACTTCTTCGTACGGATCATTTTCTTTGCTTGCTTTGGCGACAAATTCATCATGATTGAGAGTTATTATTTTTGACAATGCTTCATAGGCTAATTCTTTATCTGTAATCTTGGTCGGATTAATAGCCAATTTGAATCCTGTAGTTTGCATAGCAGCAGAGACAAGCTGACCGTCTCTACGTTCAAAATAGATAGTGCCACGTTCAAAAATATTTGAGGAGGGAGTAGAATATTGTCTGTCTGCTTTCTCAGAATAAGAACTGCTCTGCACAACTTGCACCAAAAAAAGTTTGCTTATCAAAATCAAAGCAAATACCGTAACACAAAAAAATATAATTCTGGTCCTCCAAAGGAAACTAAATTTCATTTTTAGCAATACTTATACTGCCAAGGGCTTTACGAGTCGCATATTTTGCTTTTGTGTCTTTAAAACCGAGAGAATATGCAAGGTTGAGATCAATTTTTTGAGACATAGAAAGGTATTGTAGCTCTAAATCTCCAACTTCGTTTCCAAGTGTATGAGAATATGCCTCAAGAGATTTGCGTTCAACTATATTGAAAACCATCGTACCGAGAAAGATAATATAACAAAAAGCAAGTATAGCTATGGTCCAAAGCATCGTATGCAAAATCCGATTCTGCAAATTGCCATTATCAATGATATGGACATTGGCATTCACATTATTTGCATAACTCTTTAATTTTAGACTTGCTGTTTTCATGGTTCTATTTTTACTCACCATGGCCCTGAGGTTTTCTCGAATGGGTCATATTATTTTTTCTAAAATTCTTAATTTCGCACTTCTTGATCTAGGGTTATTTTTAATTTCTTCTTCTTTTCCTATGATTGGTTTTTTATTTATTAAAATTACTTTTTTTTCTTTCTCTTTTTCTTTATAAAATCTTTTGACTATCCTATCTTCTAAGCTATGAAATGAAATCACTGCCATTCTTCCTCCTTTTTTTAAAGCCTCCAATCCTTTTTCTAGCCCTATCTGTAATGTCCCTAATTCATCGTTGACTGCTATTCGTAATGCTTGGAAAGTCTTGGTGGCAAAATGTAGTCTTCCTCTCCTGTATGCACTCGGTACATTTTCTTCTATTATTTTTACCAATTGCCCTGTCGTTTCTATCTTTCCTTTTTTTCTTGCTTCTACTATTCCTTTCGCTATTCTTCTACTAAACCTTTCTTCACCATAGCCATAGATGATGTCGGCCAAGCTTTTTTCGCTCCAGCCATTTACTATATCCATAGCCGTTAAATCTTCTGGCAGAGGATTTTCTTTCATGGTCATCTGTAGTGGCTCATCTTTCATAAAAGAAAATCCTCGTCCGGAATTCTCCAATTGGTCAGAACTCAAACCTAAATCAAAAATAATTGCATCAAACTTGGGAGCCGAGCTCCTGCTTGGGAGCTCGGCTCCCAAGTTATCCAAATCTCTGAAGTTTTTATTTACAAAAGAAATTCTTTTTTCCAAACCTCTAAACTTGCTTTTTGCTTTTTCCCAAGCACCTTTGTCTTGGTCTAGAGCAACAACTTTCACGTTTGGATATCTTTCTAAAATTTCTTTTGAATGCCCTCCGCCACCAAATGTGGCATCCAAAACAATCTTCTCAGAAGCCGGGCTTGATTTTAAAACCAGGCTTTGGGGATTCTTTAAAGCCTGGTTTTTGGCCTGGCTTCGGGACAAATTCAAACCGTCTATTGTCTCATTTAAAAGAACTGTCTTATGTATACTTTCTCTCATAACTTTTCGGCTAATTGGTCTGCTTGTTTTTCCACGACATCTCGGTATTGTGCCCATGTCTTGTCGTTCCAAATTTCAACTCTGTCTTCTACGCCGATTATGGCTGCCTTATCATTCAATTTGATTCTTTCTTTCAGAAAATCAGGAATTAAAATTCTTCCGATAGCATCCACTTCTACTTCTGCTGCGCGTCCAAACATAAATCGGTTGAAACTTCTTTTATCTGCTTTTAGAAAAGAAAGATCTGCATCAGAGTCTGAAAGTCTTTTTGAAACTTTCTTCCATTCTTCAGTTGTAAAAATAAACAAACATTGATCAAGCCCTGGTGTGATAATAATTTTTTTGCCAAGCTCTTTGCGAAATTTTACAGGTAAAGAAACTCTGTTTTTTTCATCTATTGTATGTATGTATTCGCCAATAAGCATATAATTATTTATCCACTTTTTTCCCACTTTTTCCCACTTAGTATCTATTGTAAACCACTGCTTCCCACGACGCAAAGCCCCACCTGTGGATAACTCAGGTGGGGTAAATTTGACTTATTTTATATATAATTTATTATTCTATGTGAAGATCGCTCCTGTTTCAGATTAAAATTTCAGAATAGTAATACATTAGTAAAATAACCCTAATAGAATTTGCATTAAAAGTGCTGTTCTGAAGGTCGGATGTACCTCTTCTGAAGTTCCAAGCGACACTGCCCTATTTTTACCTCTTGCAATTATGCTGGTAAAAGTAGGGTACTTTTTTTATAATAGATTTTTTATTCCTCTTTTTTGGGACGCATGAGGGGGAAGAATTGAACTTCACGAATAGGTTTGTCGGCTAGGAATGCAAAGAGCATTTCGCCGAAGCCAAAGCCGCAAGTCGGAGGCATACCGTATTCAAGCATTTCTACGAATTCATAATCTGGTGCCATTGCTTCTTTATCCCCTCCTTCTAAAAGTTCTTGTTGGGCTTCAAATCTTTTCGCTTGATCTATCGGATCATTTAATTCAGAAAATCCATTGCCTATTTCTGTACCAGCAATAATTATTTGAAATCTTTCTGTGAGCTCTGGATTTTTCTCCATTGATTTTGAAAGTGGAGAAACAAGCTTCGGATGCCCAGTCAAAAACACAGGACCAGAAATTTGTTTTCGACAATGTTTCCAGAGAGTATCTACTAGGCGCTCCATCGTCTCACCGTCATAAACAATTTTTAAATCTTCCAATTTCTTTTTTACTTCATCATAAGTAGTATTGAGCACGTCTATCCCCGTCTCTTTTTTAACAGTTTCCCTGTAATCAATACGCTCCCATTTTCCTCCTAGATCAAACTTGTGTCCGCGAGTTTCAAATTCTGTTTTACCAAAAACATCTTTCGCTATTTTTTTATAAAGTTCTTCTACAAGTTTCATCCCGTCTTCGTAATTGGCATAAGCCCAATAAAATTCTAAATTAGTAAATTCTTGTAAATGGTTCGCATCCGTGCCTTCATTTCTATATGCTCTACCTATTTCAAAAGTTTTCGGGAAACCCGCAGCCATCAAACGCTTCTGCCAAAGTTCACCGATACATATCCGCAAATAGAGAGGCAATTTAAAATCTTCATTATATGTTTTAAATGGTGCGGCATCTGCGCCACTTGCTGTGACTTCCAAGCTCGGAGTTTCTACTTCTAAAAAACCATGTTCTTTCATGAAAGTACGAGCAGTGTCCCAAAATTTTATCTTTTTGAGTAAAAGATCTTTCACTTCAGGATCCATCAAAATATCTAAATATCTTTTTCTAAATCTTTCTTCCACGTCTTGCAAGCCATGCCATTTTTCTGGTAATGGACGCAAGCTCTTTGAGAGCATCGTCCAGTCTTTTATTTCTATTGTTTTTTCTCCTCTATTTGTTTTGAAAAATTTACCAAAAACTTCTATAAAGTCTCCAATATCTACCACCTCACTAAAAAAATTCAGCTTTTCTTCTCCAATAATATCTTTTTTGAGTAGCCCTTGGAAAAGCCCTGTACCATCATTGAGAGTTATAAAAACGATGGCTCCTTGTCCACGGATAGACATTATTCTACCCCCAAGCCATTTATTTTCACCAGACTTTTCTAAAGTTTCAAAAGAATCCCCTGCTTCTTTGAGAGAAATTTCTCTTTTAGAAACAGCCGGGTACGGGTTAATACCTTTCTTTTTTAGAATTTCAAGTTTTTTTATTTTTGCGTCCCTAATCTCATCAATTGAAGACATTTTAATTCCTCCATTTTACGGAGTTAAGAAACATTTATGATTTTATAATTTACTTCCCCGTTTGGGGTTTTAAACGTAACACTATCACCTTTCTTCTTTCCAAAAAGTGCTTCACCAAATGGAGATCTGTTAGAAATTTTACCTAGCGACATATCTGCTTCTTCTGAACCTACTATTTGATAAGTTTTTTCTTCATTCTCTCCATTTTTTTTAACTATAACTTTAGAGCCTATTTCAATCTCTTCTCCTCCGCCCCCAGAGACAACTTGAGAATCTTGTAATATTTTTTCTATTCTTTTTATGCGTTCTTCGAGTTTGCCTTGGTCTTCACGGGTCTGATGGTATTCTGCATTCTCAGACAAATCGCCTAAAGATTTTGCATACTCTAAATTTTCTAAAATTTCTTTTCTTTTCGGCCCTTTTAATTCTTTCAGTTCTTTTTCTAAAGCCTTTTTCTTTTCTTCTGTTATGTAATCACCTGATTGTTTCATAAATTTATATTAGCTTTTTTTTGCAAAAAAGTCTACTATGTGATAGTCTATCTTATATGGCAAAAACAGTAATAGAAGTAAATAAAAATGGAAATGAAAACAACGCGAGCGTATTGCGTCGTTTTTCCCGTAGAATTCAAGAATCTAATATTATCCAAAAAGTAAAAGGCTCTCGTTATAATAAGAGAAAAGAATCAAAATTGAAAGTAAAGAAAGCCACTTTAAAACATCTAGAAAGAAGACAAGAGACAGAAAAACTCCGTAAGCTTGGAAAGATAAAATAAAATGGAATTTGAGAAGATAAAAGAAGACATACTAGGCAAAGAATACTCTTTGTCTATTGCTTTTGTTAGTGAAAAAAAATCTAGAGAAATAAACAAAAAGTATAGAAATATAGATAAACCTACCAACGTCCTCTCTTTTGCTCTAGATAAAGATGCAGGAGAAATTATCCTCTGTAAAAATGTCATCAAAAAAGAGCTAAAGAAGTTTGGCAGAACTTTCCCCCAATTGGTGGGCTTTTTAGTTATCCACGGAATGCTACATTTGAAAGGAATGGAACATGGGAGTATAATGGAAAAAGCAGAAGAAAAATATGATCAGAAATATTTCCATAGGGATAGACATGGGGTCCACCACGACAAGAGTCGTGGTGGGAGAGTTTCTAAAGGGAGAAAAAAATCCTAAGGTTATTGGTACTGGTGAATCTGAAACTAAAGGCATGCGACATGGCTACGTCGTGAATGTTCTTGAAGCTACCTCTTCTCTTAAAAATGCAATATCCCTCGCTGAAAAAAGTTCTGGGATAAAAATCAGACGCGCTTTCGTTTCAATAGGTGGTGTAACACTTCGTGGAGATATGGCAAGTGGAGTAGGAATAATTTCTAAAGCTGACGGCGAAGTAACAAACCTAGACATTAACAAAGCATTAAAAGATTGTGAAGAAAATTTAAATTTAAATAATAAAAAAGTCATAAAAGTATTTCCTCTTTCTTTCAAATTAGACGGCAAAGAAATACTAGGTAGGCCAGAAGGAATGCGTGGAACAAAATTGGAAATAAAAGCTCTTTTTATCACTTGTTCCCTTTCTCATTTTGAAGATTTGCTAGAAGTTATCGCTTCTTCTGGAATAGAGCCAATAGACATAATAGCCGGAGCTGAAGCAGGTAGTAATATCGCATTATCTCCTAAGCAGAAAATGGTAGGCGGAGCTTTGGTAAATATAGGGTCCGAGACCGTTTCTTTGTCTGTTTTTGAGAACGGGACGCTCGTCTCGCTTTACACATTTTCAATAGGAGGTGAAGACATCACCAACGATATCGCGCTCGGTATGAAAGTTTCTCTTGAAAATGCAGAACGCTTCAAACTCGGCAATTTGGGAGAAGAATTTTCCAAGAAAAAATTAGATGAAATTATTGAGGCACGACTCTCTGATATTTTTGAGTTGATAGAAAATCATTTGAAAAAAATAAAACGTAATGAGTTGCTTCCAGCGGGTATTGTTTTTATCGGAGGCTCTGCAAATATTCCAATGATTGAAGAATATTCAAAATCTGCATTGAAACTTCCTTCTCGTGTCGGAACAACTGAAATTTTTGGCAATATAAAAACTAAACTTCGTGACCCTTCCTGGTTTGTAGCCTTAGGACTTATCATTTCTCCTGACGAAGATAATTCTTATACTGAAGGCTCACTTCCAAATGTTTTTAAAAAAATAAAAAGCATTTTAAAGTCAAATATTAAAGAATTGATGCCCTAACCCCACTTGGAGGCCTTGCCTCCAAGTGGTTTTTGACAAAACCTAAAATAAAGAGTATCGTACAAAAGAGAATTCATCTTTTAAATAAACTGGAGAGAAAATGAAAAATTTAATAGTTTTAATGTTCGCCTCAAATAATTGTTATCCTAAAGTAGTGGACTATAAACCAGGTAAAATAAAAGGTCTAAAAGTAGACCTAAAAAGAATGACCT
>DAIEQH010000016.1 GCA_027347985.1 Candidatus Nomurabacteria bacterium
TTTTTCTTCCCTTCTATAACCTTATGATGCACCATGAAGTTGTGCATCGTATCAGAGAGCTGCGCGCCTTTTCCTACCCAATATTGTATTCTTTCAGTCTTGAAAGAAGTCTCTCCCGCTTTAGGATTATAAGTACCAACTATTTCTAAAAATTTACCGCTTTTTGTACTGTTTTTTGAATCAGTCAAAACCGCCCGAAATGATGGGTCGTTCTTTCTGCCAATTCTTTGTAATCTTATTTTTAACATAAAGACAGTCTAACATAATTCCCCAAAAAGGCAAGAAAAAGCGACAAAACAAACATTTTTGAACCCTTGGTAGGAGCGACGGCGACGGACAGAGAAAATTTTTAGTAAAAAATTTTCGTGGTGAAAAAATGTTTGTTTTGTCGCTTTGTGTTATATTTAAATAGTGAAAAAGGAAATAAAAAGAATACAGGGCATTATCTCGATTTCCGCAAAAGGCACTGGGTATGTAAAGGTTCCCAATTTTGAGGAAGACCCAGAAATTGATTTCAAGCATTTAAATACAGCTCTTCATGGCGATGTAGTTGAGATTATTTTGCATCCCAAGGGTAAAGGGCGCCAGACAGCTGAAGTATCAAAAATAATCTCTCGTGCAAAGATTGGTTTTTCTGGAGTTTTGGAAACTGAAGATGACTTGGAGGCCTTGCCTCCAAGTGGAGGCAAGGCCTCCAAGTTGTATTTCCTAAAACCTGATGATACGAAAATGTATACCGACATTTTGATTCCGGAAAAAAATTTAGGTGGTGCAAAAATTGGACAAAAAGTTTATGTAGAGATAACTCTTTGGAAAGATCCACAAAAAGCCCCTGAAGGTAAAGTAGTAAAAATTTTAGGTAAACCCGGTGAAAATAATGCCGAGATGTATGCCATAGCCATTGAAAAAGGTTTCAATAGTGACTTACCGGGAAAAGTAGAAGAAGAAGCAAAGAAAATAAAAAGCTTAGGTATAAAAAGTGAAGACTACAAAGGCCGTCGCGATTTCAGGAAAACACTTACTTTCACGATAGACCCAGAAGACGCAAAAGATTTTGATGATGCATTATCTTTTCGAATCCTCCCCTCTTTAGAGAAGGAGGGGTTTGGGGGTGGTAAGGGAGGGGAAGAATTTTACGAAATAGGCATACATATAGCAGATGTCTCACATTATGTAAAAATTGGAAGTGAGCTTGATAAAGAAGCGAGAGAAAGAGGTACTTCTGTATATCTAGTAGATAGGACGATACCAATGCTTCCAGAAGTACTCTCTAATGATTTATGTTCCCTAGTCCCCCATAAAGACAGACTCACCATGAGTGCCGTTTTTATTATTGATAAAAATGCAAAAGTAAAAAAAGAATGGTTTGGACGCACGGTCATACATTCTCAAAAAAGATTTACTTACGAAGAGGCAGAACATGCTATAAAAAATGCATCTCTACCTCTTCACAAAGAGCTCGCTATTCTAAATAATTTAGCTAAAAAATTAACCAAAGAAAGATTTGCAAATGGGGCGATATCTTTAGAACAAGAAGAAGTGAAATTTGTTTTAGATAAAAATGGAGTACCAACAAAAGTCATAAAAAAAGAGCGCGGTGATTCAAATAAATTAATTGAGGAATTCATGTTGTTGGCAAATAAAAAAGTGGCAGAAACTATTTCCAAGGGGACAAAAAAAGAGGGTGGAGTTTTTGTCTACCGTATACACGACAACCCTAGTAAAGAAAAGATGGAAGATTTAGCCTTTTTCCTAAGAAGTTTGGGACACAAAATATCCTTAGTAAATGGAGCAATACCAACACATGAGATAAACAATCTCCTAAAAAGCTTGGAGGGTAAAAATGAAGCGAACACTGTGCACAGAGCAGTTATTCGTTCTATGGCTAAAGCAATTTACTCTACAAAGAATGTCGGACATTATGGACTAGCTTTTGAATATTATACCCACTTCACCTCCCCTATTAGACGCTATCCAGATATTGTAGTTCATAGACTTTTAACTGATTACTTAAAAGGTTTGAGGGTAGGAAAAGAAAAATTAAATATTTATGAAGAGATTTCTAGATATACATCTGAACGAGAGAAGTTTGCCTCCGATGCAGAGAGGGCTTCTATAAAATACAAACAAGTTGAATATATGTCTTCTCGTATTTCAAAAGTCTTCAAAGGAATTATCAGTGGAATAACAGAATGGGGTATTTATGTGGAAGAAGCAGAAACAAAATGCGAAGGCCTTGTGCGTGTGCGAGATATGGCAGATGACTTTTATATTTATAATGAGAAAAAATTAGAATTAGTCGGTCAAAAAAAGAAGAAGAAATATCGCTTAGGTGACAGCGTTAGAATAAAAGTAAAAAGTGTTGATTTGGAAAGAAAAACAATAGATTACGTATTAGTATGAAAAAGCTTTTCTATATATTACTTATATTTTTCGGATTACTCTTCCCTACTTTATATTTAGTGGAAGAAAAGACTCCAATACCTCCTATTAAAGAGGAAGAAAAGACTTCTATAATGCTCTCTTTTGGTGGAGACATAATGCTTGATCGCGGAGTCAAAAATTCTGTAAATAAAAATTTCAATGGGGATTACTCTCTGCTTTTTAAAAATTTAGAAATATTAAAAAATAATGATATTACTTTTGCGAATTTAGAAGGACCAGTTTCAAACATTGGGAAAGATAGACACAATTTATATTCATTTAGAATGGATCCATCTGTTCTTCCGGCAATCAAGGAAGCGGGTTTTTCTATAGTCTCTGTTGCAAATAATCATGTCGGCGATTGGGGGCGCAATGCGTATGCTAATACTTTAGCACGTTTAAAAGAAAATGGAATTCTCTATGCTGGTGGAGGAATGAATGAAACTGAAGCAGAACAACCAGCTATCATTGAAAAATATGGAATAAAAATAGGCTATTTAGGGTTTTCAGATGTCGGACCAAATTGGATGAGTGCAAATGAAAAAGATGCTGGACTTCTTCTTGCAAGCAACCCTCGCTTTTCAGAAATAGTTACTAATGCGTCAAAACAAGTTGATTATCTAATAGTGTCTTTCCATTTTGGAGAAGAATATAAATTAAAACACAATGAGAGACAAGAGTACCTAGCACATAAAGCTATAGATGCAGGGGCAAAAATAATTATTGGTAGTCATTCACATGTAGTGGAAGATGCAGAAATTTATAGAGATGGATTTATTATTTATTCACTCGGCAATTTTATTTTTGATCAAGGCTTTTCTCCGGAAACAATGGAGGGTATGCTTTTAGAAATTAAATTAGAAAAAGATGGAAATATGTCTATCACAAAAAACATCGTGAAACTAAACAATTTCTTCCAGCCAGCTGAAATAATCAAAGGAGTAGAAGAAAAAATAGAGTTTAAATAAAAAAAGCTGAGATGTAAAACATCTCAGCTTTAACAAAAATTATTTCTTTAAAAACTTTTCTAACTGAAACTTAACTGTTTCAATTAGAATGCAATTATCCACGGGTTTTGATATATATTCTGTGGCTCCTGCATTTAAACATTTTTCTTTATCCCCTTTCATTGCGAATCCCGTAATGATAAGGATGGGTACCTCTTGATAATGCTTGTTGATTCCACGAATTATCGTGGTAGCCTCAAGACCATCCATTTCTTCCATTTGGACGTCCATGAGAATTAAGTCAAATTTTTTTTCTTTAACCATGTTTATAGCTTCAATACCATTCTTGGCTAAAAAAATGTTCTCAAATTCTCCTTTTTTAACTAAAATTTTTTTAAGAACTAAAGAAGACAAATTCTCGTCTTCAACGATAAGAATTTTTACATTTTTCAAAATAACCTCCCACTATTTTATTTTTAAAAAAACTAAATTATCTTTCTAATTCAGAATACATTTTATTAAGAGAAAAATCAAATTTTATTTTGCGATAGCTACAGCGTCGTCTAATTTAACAGAAAGGAGCTTGGAGGCACCATCGGAACCGACAGTGACACCATATAATATACCAGCGCGAGACATCGTCTCCCTGTTGTGAGTGACAACGATAAGCTGAGAATGGTTAGAAAGCTTTTCTAACATATCTCCATATTTGCGAGAGTTTGCCTCATCAAGGGCAGCATCTGTCTCGTCTAAAACCAAGAAAGGAGGAGGATTGACCTGCGACATAGCAAAAAGAAGAGCGATAGAAGTGAGAGATCTCTCTCCTCCTGAAAGGGCATTTAATTCTTTTACTTTTTTATGTGGCAAAGAAACATTTATTTCAATACCTTGTTCAAAGGCTATTTCTTCTTCATCCTCTACTTCTCCTCCTTCTTCGCCTTTTCTTCTTTTATTTTCAGTTACAAGAGAAAGATGAGCAGAACCTCCACCAAACATCAAAGAAAACAAATTGGTAAATTCTACATTTATTTTTTTAACACCTTCTTTAAACTCAATATCAATTTTTTCTTTCAAATCTGCCATCAGAGCATGGAGTGATTCAATGCTTTTCGTTAAGTCTTCCATCTCTTTTGCTAAAAAGTTATCTCGCTGTGAAACTTCTTCAAATTCTTTTATGATTTCAGATCCTCCACTCGAACCAACATCTTCTAATTTTATCTTAATGCGTTCTATTTTTCTCTTTAATTCTTCTTGATTATTTCTATTTATTTCCCCATCAGTTTCAAAATTCTTGTAAGATAAAATTTCACCGCCAATCAAGGCTCCTCCTTCTTTTATCTCGTTCTCAAAAGTTTCCTCTTCTCTCTTTAAACCTTCTTCCCTTACAGATATCAAATTTAGGGAAGAAGTGAGCTCTTGATGTTTGACTCTGTAGTTAAATTTCTCTTTCTCTTTCAAGTGGAGAGCTTCATTTTCTTTATTTATTTCGCTCTTTAAATCAACTACCTTTTCAAAAATATTTTTCTCTTCATCTTCTATCTTTTTCATCTCATCCAAGATCTTTTGCTGATTCTTCCTCAATTCTTCCACTTCAGAGTTAGAAGAAGAATGTTCCATGACACTTTTATGTTGGTCAACATTATTTAAAATTTCTTTTATTCTTAAAAGGATTATCTTTATTTCTGCTATATTTTCTTCTATCATCGCCTCTTCTATTTCAGAATTTATTTCTTCAAATATCGCTTTTATTTCTTCAGGATTTTTTATTATTATCTCGGGAGTTTGCTCTTTCCTGCGCTCTTCCATCTCTATCATTCCTTCCATTCTTCCTAATTTGCGTTCTATTTCATTTTTGACACTACGGATACCGTGAATTTTTTCTTCAAGAATTTTCAATTCTTTTTCTTTTTCACTCTCTTTTTTTTCATTCACTTCATCAATGCTAGATATTTTGTGTTTCACATTTTCTAGCTCTTCTTCTATTCTGCTCTTTTCGTTAAATAAATTAGACTTTTCTTTATTTAAATAAATGCTTTCTTTCTTTAAATACTCTTTATATAAAGACAAAAGAGATACTTGCATTTCTTTTGCTTTTTCAAATTTATCTACTTGTTTTTTTAAGAAATTCAAATGCGGAGCATTTTCACGGCGAAGCAGTGATACCTCCTTCATATTATTGGTAGTTCTTTCTAGTTTGCGTCCCGCTTCTTTTATTTTATATTGGTATATCTTCAATCCGAGAGCATCTTCTACCATCTCTCTTCTGTCTTTTGAAGATGCATTCAATATCCTGTCTGCTTCTCCTTGAGAAATGATGTGGTGGTGAGATGAACCAATATTTACGGAAGCCAAAAGATTATTTATATCTTTTAATCTTACTTCTGTTCCATTTAAAATATATTTATTTAGTCCGTCAGGATAAACCTCGCGAGAAATTGAGATAGTATCATAATTTAAATTAATATTTTCCTTTCCCTCTTGAAAGAGTTTGAAAACCTTATCAGAATTATCAAAATATATTGTGACAGAAGCGCGAGAGCTTTTCGGCAAGGTTTTTGAGCCTTTAAAGATAAGATCCGAGCCAGAACTTCCACGCATTGATTTTATTGATTGTTCTCCTAAAACGAAACGCAGAGCTTCTACCACGTTTGATTTACCAGAACCATTTGGCCCCACTATGGAAATAATGGAATTTTGAAATTCCAAAGTTGTTTTTTTAGAAAAAGATTTAAAGCCATTTATTTCAAGATTCTGAAGTCGCATAATTTTATTCTAACATATTTAATAAACTTCCTGCTGATAACAATGTTCACAGTATATTATTTCTGGTCTTTCTGGTGCATAACTGGTCTCAAATTCATTGGTGCATCCTTCTTTCATACACTTTCTGTGCCAAAGTTTCATTGGATTTCTTTCTTTTAGTCTTCCATAATGCCTACAACCATAACAAAGATGAGGTATTGGAATATTAAATCTTCGATAAAAAATTAATTCATTTGGGATAATTTTAAAGGCAGTAGTACAGTGATCTTTGCATTTACCTTGATGCTCACATTCTATAATTTCATTTATTATGTTGTCTGCTACGTCTTTTATATTATCTGGAATATCTTTAGATAAAAGAGTCGGTTTATAATTACGTGCTTCAGAATCCTTCCAAGATAAACCTATTTCAAGAACTTTTTCTTTCTCAATTGGAAAATAATCTTGCGCTACGGTTTCATTATAAGCAAAAGGCGCAAGCTCTGCAGGGAAAAACTCTCCATATTTATACACATTCCCTTTTTTATCAACATAGGGCATTTCATTCATGTGTCTAATAATTTCTTCTCTTAATTTAAAGTATTCTTCTTTTTTATATTGTTTGTTTAGAATACAGTATTGTTTAGAGCGAAGACCAAAACAAGCAAAAAGGTTGGAAGAGTCATGACAATAAAAACTATATTCCACGCTTTCCGAAGAATGAATACTATGACTAAACAGAATATTCTTCCCACCTGGACCAGCGTCAAAAGTTTCATACATTAATTCAACAACTCCAAATCCTGGACCACAATCAAATATATCCTTTCCTTGCACGCCCCAAAAAGCGTAGCTACAGTCTTGAAGTTCGCTCATCAAGTCAAAACAATTGTGGCAATTTTTTGCATTTACAATATTATCGCCAGAAACGTTGCTTGAATTTACAATGTGAGCATATTTATGAATAGCCTTCAGTTTTAAATCCTCAAACTCTTTTTTCTTTTCTTGAATAAAAGAATAACTACCTAAATCCATTTCTTTTATTTTTTTCTGATATTCTTCTTTAGTTAATTGTTTGTTATAAAAACAATAACTTTTGCTCCTTAAATTTGAACACATAAAACAATCTGTGCAATTTCGACAATCATAAAGAAAATATGAATTTACACAGTTATGAGAATCTTGACTATAAAAAAGCTGATAAGAATCTGCACAAACTAAATCGTCATAGGAAAATTGTGTTCTGTGAACAACATGCAAATCCATCGAATCTTTGATTTCTGTAATAGCATCAGAGTAAAATACCCTTTCATTTTTCCAAGAAGCAGAGATTAAATAACAATCTTTGCTTTCTTCTGCCACATTACAATAATCACTATCAACTGATTTTGTCTGCATAAGGTTTTGTAAAGGAAATTTGTCACGCAATTTTGCCCATTGAGAAAAAAATGGTTCAGAAAAATTATATCCGACATGGTAATCAAATGGGTCCCAATCATCACTCCACCATGTTTTTCTATCGATAACAACTAAATTTTTATCTGGAGAATAAGCAGAGATAATATCTTTACCAGAAAAACTATCTTTCCTTTTATAAAAAGAATGAGTATTTCTATACGCTAGACGTCTTTGCATTCGACACTCCGGACAAAAGGTCGGGATAGGAACACTAATTTTTTCGTAAAAACCAAAATCATCCGGCTCTATAGTAAAGTCTTTTTTGCAATTCTGGCATATTCTTTTTTCCACTTTTTCGCTTGACATTTATTTATAATTTGCTACACTAAAGTTCTAAATGGCTTCGGCCCGACTCGTGCTTCGGCACGAGGTATAAATCAAAAAAACTCAAGGAATTAACTCTTTGAGTTTTTTTGTTACTAATTTAAAGTCCTCTTCTGAAATTTTATCAATCATATGGCTAAAACGCTTGGCATCAAGAAGTTTTAGTTGTGAAAGTATAGCTGTGCTTTGTTTTCCTAGCACTTGAATGTAAGCATAATAAATAGTATCTTTCGGAGTATGAGTTAGTGGCAAAACCCAACAAACATCATTATTAAATTTTCTAACAATTAAAACTGGTCTTAAATAATCCAACCCTTTTCCGTCTTGTTCATATCCAATATTTAAACCCAAACTTACATACCAAACCTCTCCTTCATGAAAATGAGGTCTTTGCTCAATTAAATCTAATTTAGATTTTTTAGAATGCCAATGAAGAAAATCTTTCATATATTATTCCATCCAATTTTTTATTTTTAATGCTGTCTCTGCTGCCTTTTGTTCGGCTTCTTGTTTTGATTTACCTTTTCCTTCAGCTATTAAATTAGGTCCAAAATAAATACCAACCGTAAAATGTTTGTCATGGTCAGGACCTGACTCATGTAAAACTTTATATAAAGGTGTAACTTGCACAAATTCTTGGGCTTTTTCTTGTACTAAACTTTTTGCGTCACGCCACAACTTTTTAGAAACAATTTCTTCTGTGTGAGGCAAAAGTGTTGTTTTTACAAATTTATCTACAATATCATACCCCCTATCTAGATATAGAGCTCCTACATATGCTTCATATGTATTGGCCAAAATATATTGTCTAGCCTTACCATTATCCTTGGCTTCACCTTTAGATAAAAGCAAATAATCATTCATCCCTTCTTTCAAAGCTACTTCTGAGATAATAATCGCGTTTACAAGAGCTGAACGAATAGCTGTCAATTCTCCCTCTGTGTAATTTGGATATTTTCTGTAGAGAAAATCGGTCACAATCAGTTCAAGCACGGCATCTCCTAAAAATTCCAACCTTTCGTTGTGCGAAATGAGAGATCCCGTATTTTCATTAATATAAGAACGATGAATAAAAGCTTGCTTTAACAAATCTTTATTTTTAAAAACTATTTTTGTTTTCTTTTCAAAATCTGAAAACTGAATCATGGGATTAGGCTTTAGGAAATTTAGACTTTAGGCTTTAGCTTTTTATTTAGCTAGTGCCTAGTGCCTAACGCCTAGTGCCTGTGTTACTAATAATTTCGATCGCTTTTGAAATAAGTGGGATAATATCATTGTAAATACGGAGTTCAGGTAACTCCTTCAATTGAAACCAACGAGCATTATCTAGCCCACCAGAATTTTCAAGTTTTAATTCTTGATATACACTTTCTGCTAAAAAATAAGTCACTTTTTTCAAAGTTTTTCCTTTCTCTGGATGAGAAGCAACATATTCATTTTCTCCAATCTTTTCTTTTATCGTAATATCCAAGCCAATTTCTTCTTTTATCTCTCTAACAGTTCCTTCTTCCATCGTTTCATTCTCAATCTCTGGACTGTCACCAATTTTACCTTTAGATAAAGTCCAATAACCAAAGACATCATGTACTAAGGCAAATAAAACTTCTTTACCTTTTTTTGCATAAATCAGAGCTCCGCCTAATTTTTCTACAGGTAATTTAGTAATATCTACGGGCTCTTCTATTTTTTTCTTTTTACTTATTTGTTCTTTTCCTGGCTCACCTATTTCTTTGTAAACAGCACCCAATACGCCATTTACAAATTTACCAGAATTTTCTCCGCCGAAAGTTTTTGCTAATTCTATCGCTTCATTTATAGCAACCTTAGGAGGTACTTCTTTTCTATCACCAAAAAGAAGCTCCGTTAAACCAATCCTTAAAATATTTCTATCTACAACAGAAATTTTTTCTAGTGGCCAATCTGGCGCAGCCTTTTTAATTATTTCATCAATAACCGAAGATTTTTTCAAAACTTGTTCTACTAGAGACAAAACGAAAACATCGTCCTCAAGACCAGGAGCAAATTCTTTTAAATTTCTATTGAGAGCTTCTTTAGTTTTTTTGTCATCCCAAACAACACCTTGCTCGTTTGTCGTCATAAAATCCCGCTCGAAAAGCGTTTGGAGAACTATTGATCTTGAAAGGTGCCTATTTGCCATATGTTTCAGGCGCTAGGCTCTAGGCGTTAGGCTTTAGCTTTTTTGAATTAGCTAGTGCCTAGTGCCTAAGGCCTAATCGCTATTACTTTGCTTCTGCCTTCTTTGCTTTTTCTTTCTTCTGTTTCTTTTCTATTTTTTTGACCAAATCTAATACCTTCATTCCGCGATAAAATCCACAAGATGCACAAACAGTGTGACGCTTTTTGAAATTGCCACAATTTGCACACTTAGTAAGACCTGTGCTCATCAATGCATGATGAGAACGTCGGTTTGCTGTATGCGATTTTGTATGTCTCATTCGTACTACCATAATGTATCCTATAGTAGCATATTAAATACAAAAAGCAAAACAAACTAGCAAAAATCCTCTCAAATATGATAATATAAGTATTATGGAAACAACTGATAATTTGCATAATTTAAGGCATTCCCTGGCTCACCTTCTGGCAGCCGCTGTTTTGGAAATATATCCTGATACTAAAAACACCATAGGACCCTCAATAGAAGACGGTTTTTATTATGATTTTGAGTTTTCTTCTCCTATTTCTGACAAAGATTTGCCTAAAATAGAGAAGAAAATGAAAGAGATTTTGAAATCTTGGAAGGAATTTTCATATGAAGAAAAGACGGGAAAAGAAGCAAAAGAATATTTTGTAAAAAATGAATATAAAAAAGAACTTATAGATGAGATCGTCGGAAAAGGTGAAAAAATAACTTTTTATAAATGTGGGAGTTTCGTTGATTTATGCCGAGGTGGACATTTAGAAAATCCAAGCAAAGAAATAAATGCAGATTCATTTAAACTAGACCGCGTCGCTGGTGCATATTGGCGTGGAGATGAAAAAAATAAAATGCTTACTCGTATCTATGGCCTCGCATTTTCTACTAAAGAAGAACTAGAAAAATATTTAAATCAAAGAGAAGAAGCGTTAAAGAGAGACCATAAGAAAATTGGGAAGGAAATGGGTTTGTTTACAGTTTCTGAATTAGTCGGAAAAGGATTACCAATGTATTTACCAAAGGGCAATATAATCAGAACTCAATTAGAGAATTTTATTCGAAAAGAAAAAGAAGACTTGGGTTATTCTTTCGTTACAATTCCACACATAGCAAAAAAAGAGCTTTATATACGTAGTGGACATATGGGTAAATATGATGCCATGATGCCGACAATGACAGATGAAAATGGAGAGGAATTTGTGATGAAAGCCATGAATTGTCCCCATCATTTTGAAATATATAATGCAGAACCACATAGTTATCGTGATCTACCTTTACGCATCGCAGAGAATACAACAGTTTATCGTAACGAAAAAAGTGGAGAACTTTCTGGGCTTTTACGTGTTAAGAATTTGACCCAAGATGATACTCACCATTTCATAAGAGCCGATCAAATTGAATCAGAGATTGAAATGATTTTTGGATTAATGCAAAAAGTTTATAAAATATTTGGTTTTGATAATTACAAAGTTGAAGTCTCTACTCGAGATATAAAAAACAAAGAAAAATATTTTGGAAGTGATGAAGTATGGGAAAAAGCTGAAAAAATATTAGTAAATTCTGCAAAAAAAATGGGTCTCAAATACAGCGTAGAGGAAGGAGAAGCTGCTTTTTATGGACCTAAAATTGATATAAAAGTAAAAGATTCAATAGGAAGAGAGTGGCAATTGACCACGGTGCAGCTTGATTTTAACCAACCAAACAATTTTGAAATGGATTATATAGGAGAAGATGGCAAAAAACATCGTGTTGTCGTTTTACATGTTGCAATATTTGGGTCTTTTGAAAGATTTATGGGAGTCCTTATTGAACATTATGCTGGTATCTTCCCTCTTTGGCTCTCGCCGGTACAAGTGAAAGTTATTCCTGTCAGAACAAATCATAATGAATACGCTAAAAAAGTTTATGAATTGTTAAAAGAAAATGGCATCCGTGTACAATTAGACGACGAAGAAGCAAACCTCGGAGGAAAAGTTCGTGATGCTAAAAATAATAAAATCCCTTACTGGATAGTTATCGGTGATAAAGAAATAGAAGCCGATAAAGTCACTTTGGAATCTCGCGACAAAGGACAACTTGGTCAAATCTCAAAAGAAGAACTCATCGCAAAACTCAAGAAAGAAATTACAAAAAAAATTTCTTAAGCTATGGATAAAAATGAAGAGCTCAAAAAAATACATGAAAAATGGTTTCAGGATTGTGAATGTGAATTAAAAAACACGGCTACTCAACCTGTTCCTGGAGATGGCAATCCTATATCAGAAATTGTTTTTATAGGAGAAGCTCCAGGAAAAAGTGAAGATGCACAAGGCCATCCCTTCGTAGGAGCTGCAGGAAAATTCTTAGCTGAAATGCTTGAAGCTATAAAGATGAAACGAGAAGAAATTTACATCACCAACATTGTGAAATATCGCCCGCCAAACAATCG
>DAIEQH010000017.1 GCA_027347985.1 Candidatus Nomurabacteria bacterium
ACAACTTTAATATTAGCTTCGGGGACTAATTCTGTAATTTTTCCGTCAGCATCCACTTTTGCTGTGCCAGTTTCAACTCGGCGTTTTTTTTCCTGGGTTATCTCAGCATTTGTTTTTGTTAAGAAAGCCGCAGTTTCTCCTTTTTGTTTTTCCAATGCAGCTTCCCCGACATTTTTATTGATCTCAATAGCAGTTATTGAGTCCATCAATGTTTTAGCATTTTGGTCATCAGGATCGAAATCTTTAAATATAGACTTGATTACCTTTAAGCCGAAATGTAAAAGTCCAGGATATTCTTTGATTTGTTGATTAGCTTTTGCGATAGCATCATTATATTCTCCCTTTGCTTCACTAGCTAAACTATTTAACGTTTTTATTGATTTTTCTGCTACTAAACCTCTTAGAGCCGCACTTAAGCTTTGCATAGAAAGACCAAACCAGTCGTTTATTCTGAACAACATTTTTACAGGATTAACAATTTCAAGAACATTTGTTGTAAAGCAGTTAATTGTTGCCATTTCTATGGTATCCAAGCTAGTAGTGATATTAGGATATTCAACAATGAATTCAAGATGGTTTGAAATATTACTACGGGACACAACACACTCTTTGGTTTTTTCATTTTTCCAAAGAACTATGTCATCAGGTTTTTCCTCGCCGATTCTTTTTATTTTTGTATAGGTCAGCGGGTATTTGTAAGGTTTGTAGATTGGATGCAAGAAAAAATAGATGTTTAGCCACCTGCCCTTTTCGCCCGGCTCTAGGTCTATGACGTCCCATTTATCGTGGCCATTTTGTTGATTTTCCCCTTTGTAAATTTTTTTACCATTAATATTACAGATTACATCATAAAGTTTACCAAACCTCACAATAACCATAATCTGCCGAGGTCCTGGTATTATTATTGATTTTGCGATAATAAATCCAATCACCCAGATGGTGACAATCAAAAGTATTTGAGTAAATGCTTCCATTTTTGTTTCTCCTTTTTTATTAAGTTAGTTTAATTTGTTTATTTGAAGAGCCGATAGGGAAGTCAGCTGCTCGAATAAACAAACTAATCTAACGTTGTTTTCAAAGGACTTGTTATGTCTATAAGTATAGCATATATAAAGAAAAAGTCAATCCCTTGGGTTGACTTTTTCTTTGTTATTTTTCTAATTAAATTCTTGTCTATTAAGCGTGTTTCATTGGTTCTGCTAAATATTTATCTTCAGCATGAACATATCTCCACAAGAATATCATTAAGACGATTATCAATGCTAAGAAAATCCATTGAAGAAGACCAGTGGGAAGAAAACTATTTGATCCAGCCAAAGCATTTGCGGTAAGACTTCCATAATTTTCATTTACATCACTAGCAGGAGTTGCAGTCTTGGTTGTATCTATTTTTACAGCGGTTTTATCTGTAGTTGTACTGGTAGTGTTATTTTTTACAGTAGTTGTATTTGTAGTTCTAGTAGAAGAAGTATTGTTTACTCTAGTTCCTGCTACATAATTTCCTTCACAAGATTGTCCTGTGACAGTACTAAAGCCAGTATTTCTTCCTTCACAGCCGACAATTACATTTGAAGTGTTGTAAGCTACAGGAACAGGCACTGAATAATAAACGGGAGTTTGATAATAAACTGGCGTTTGGTAAACAGGTGTCGGATTGTAGTTGTAATTTGAAACTCCTCTGTAGCCTGAATTGTAATTATAATAAGGGAAGGGTATTACTCCATTACTTTGAGCATGGACGGGAGAAGCCAGAAAAAGTCCAAAAACAAAGGCTAAAATAGTAAATACCAATATTAATTTGTTATTTGTTTTATTCATCATATGGGTAGTATAGCACTTTTAAATATAAATGTCAAGTGGGCAAGGGGGGACTCGAACCCCCACGGATTTCTCCTCTGGTTCCTAAGACCAGCGCCTATACCAATTCGGCTACTTGCCCATAATTTTTAATGCAGTTTTTCTTTTCCTAGATAAGCATACCACATTTCCTTTATATATTTCATTAAGTATAATTACACTATCTTTTTTACCAAATGAAAGAGTATAAATAGATTTACTTTGTAACTCACAAATTGAGCCCCCTTCAATATCCCTAAAGAGTATTTTACACATTTTTAGAATCCAATCAAGGAATTTTTTACTTGCTGAACAAAGCCGAACTTTGTATTGAGGGTGTTTACTTTCAGGATGGCTGGATATTGAGATACTTCCGTCTCCATCTATGCAACCCCTTAAGAAATGTTTGAAGTACATTTTTGGGATTTTTATCTCTCCTATGGTTTTTGATTTTTTAGGTGTTAGCCCAATCTTTACTAAAAAATTAAAAAAATTCTTGTCTCCAAATTGAATAACATAATACTTTCTATTTTCTAATGATTGGCCTCTAGCTTTTTTACCTATTTTATTATCAAGCCTTAAACACTTTTTACAATTAGCAATCATTTCATAATCTTTGGAGGTTATGTGTATATGTCTCAAATCTGGTGATAAATTACCATCGGTTGCAATCACTCCTACAACATACGCAAAATTATTATTCCAAATTAGCCTTACTTTATTTTTTCTGAAAGCCATGCCCTTATTATACTAAAACATATAGCATTTACCAATAGTTTGGACAAGCAAAAAAATTATTATATGAAAGGTTTTTAACATTTTGTCCGCCCTGAAGGGATCGAACCTTCGACCTTATCCTTAAGAGGGATCTGCTCTACCAGCTGAGCTAAGGGCGGATTAAAATAAATTATCAATTACGAATTATGAATTTCGAATTGAATGTGCCCGAGGTGGGAATCGAACCCACATCCCTTACGAGACACGATTTTAAGTCGTGCGCGTATACCAGTTCCGCCACTCGGGCATTAAAAAACTAACTTACTCATTATATATATTTATTTTCAAATTACAATTGAGGCCTGGGGCGGAATTGAACCGCCGCATAGAGATTTTGCAGATCTCTGCCTTACCACTTGGCTACCAGGCCATAACTCTATCCTACTTTTCTCTAAGCAATTCGTCAATTTTTTGTCTGTTCTTTTCTCCACGATCTATTTCTATATCAATGAAAGGAATAGTTTTTATTTCAATATTCTTTTTTAAATAATCCCGCAAATCCCCGCGTCTTCTTTTTGCGAAATCCAATGCGTCATGTTCCTTTTCATCAGGAAGGACTGTTATAAAAAGAGTTGCCTTTTTAAGGTCGGGAGAGACATTGCAAGAAGTGACGGTGATGAGAGAAGTGCCATTATTCTCGCGTTCTAAAAATTGAGCTCCCAGCTCTTTTACGAGATTTGCAACTTTTTCGTTTCTCTGGAGCATATGTTATTTTTGAGTGATATTAAATGATTCTATTATATCTCCTTCAACAATCTCTATTTTTGATTCAAGCATCATTCCAAACTCTGATCCTTCTTCCACTTCTCTAACTTTTGTTTTAGCTTTTTCCAGATTTACTATTTTTCCTCGGCCGATTTCGAAATCCCTACGCATTATCTTTACGACTTTATCCAAGATTATTCTTCCTTGTAGTACTTTTCCACCGACTATCTGACGCTCTTTAGTCCGACTAAAAACTTTTAAAATCTTTGCGCTGCCCGTCGTTTCTATCGTTTCAACTTTTGGTCTTCGTACTTCCATCTCAGTCTCTAGCCATTCGGCCATCTTATAGATGATGTTAAAGAAAGAAATAGTGATTCCTCTTTTGAGGGCGAGCTCTATGGCGCTTTTGTCTATTTTTACATTAAAACCAATGACAATTATATTTTCACCTCCACTGATAGTTTTTATATCTGATTCACTGATAGGTCCGACTCCTTTTTGTATGATTCTAAATATTGCGCCCTTGTTTACTGTGGCGTTAAGCTCGTGATTAATTTTGTTTATTTCTTTCTCAATGGCTTCTATTGAACCAGAAATATCAGCTTTCAAAATTATAGGGATTATTTTTTTATCAGTATCTTCTTTTGGCAAAGAATGAACGATCTTTTTTTCTTTCTTCCATTCCTCCATGTAATTTTCTGCTTCCTTTTTATTTTTAAAAGACTTAAACTCTGCTCCTATTTTAGGTATTTTGCAAAACCCAATAAGACGAATAGGGGAGGAGAATGTCGCCTCATTTATAGCTATTCCTTTGAAGTTCTCCATAATGTTGGTAGGACAAAAACTATCTTCCACCGCGACTATCATGCCTTTTTTAAGAGTTCCATTTTTTATGACAAGAGTTGCTTTTATTCCACGCTTTGAATCAAGGTCTGCCTCTAAAACAAAACCGGAAGCATTTTCTTCTTTATTGCCTGTAAATTCTTCCATCATGGCAGTGATATTTATCAAAGACAATAATTCATCTATTCCAGCGCCAGTTTTCGCTGAGATCTCAACAAAAGGAATTTTGCCGCCATAATTTTCAAGATAAATTTCATTTTCTGTTAATTCTCCTTTTGTCTTCTCAACATTTGCATTAGCTTTGTCTACTTTGTTTATTGCGACAATGCAGGGGATTTTATTTTTCTCTATTGTTTTCCAAGCTTCCACTGTCTGAGGTTTTACTCCGTCTTCTGCTGAGACTATCAATATAGCAATGTCTGCAATCTGTGCCCCACGCTCACGCATCTTGGAGAAAGATTCATGCCCAGGAGTGTCAATGAAAGTTATTTTTCTATCTTCTCCACTTTCTTTGTCTTTATGTATCACTTCATAAGCAGAGATATTTTGAGTTATGCCACCTGTTTCTTTATCAACGATATTTGTCTTTCTTATATAGTCAAGAAGCGTTGATTTACCATGGTCAATATGGCCCATGATCACTACCACAGGAGGACGCTCCATTATACTTTTTTCTTCATTTTTTTTATCCATCCCGTTAGAAATTTATACTTAATTATTAATACTTAACTTTTTTATCCCGTTTTCAGTGTTTATATTATTTCTAACGGGATCCATAATAAATTATTTTACTTCAGCTTTCTTCAACACCTCTTTCTCTTCTGTGGTAAGTTCGTATTCAGACTTTCCGTTTTTAACAGGCTTAGCAAAAATGCTCATTCTCTCTCGAGAATACAAACTTGAGAATACCACACCATCTCCATCTTCGTTTACCATACCGACAGCAAAACTTTGATTGCTTCCTTGATCAGGGAAAGGATTGAAACGAATAGTCTCAAGACCTCGGACACTTTTTCTTAATTTTTTATTCACTTCCACGAGTTCTTTTTCTATTTTTTCTTTAGCAGTTTTTAATTTAGAAATATTATCTTCTAAAATTGTTATGCTTTCTTCCAAATCTTTTGCTTTTTTACCAGCAAAAAATCTTTTTAATCGTTTTTCTGTCCTGATAGTCCAAAAAGTGCTAATCAATAGAAAAACTCCTATGACAATAAAAAAAATTATCTCGAGTTGTGTATTCATACGTTTTCAATATATACTATTTTAATGGCTAAATCAAATAGAAAAATATATCTAGACTATGCAGCGGGGGTCTCTGCCAACCCAAGCTCTGTACATGAAAAAGGAGTAGAAGCCAAAAAGAAACTCCAAAATGCGAGAAAAAAAGTCGCCGATGTTTTAGGATGTCAGCCCATGGAGATAATTTTTACCAGTGGGGGAACAGAGTCCAACAATCTTGCTATATCTGGAGTCGTTTTAGCTTGGCACTCAAGGAAGGTCGGACCTTCCTTGCTTAGTATTTTGAGGTAAAAGGATTACGTTTAGAAAGACCTTTGAGCATCTTTTTTACACTTGATGCTCCGCGTCTAAAGAGTGTTTGTTTACGGTCTTTGTTTTTTTCTATATCATTAAAAAGTTTTTCTTTTACTTCATCTATCGCTTGGTATAAATCTTCCATGACAACATTCGCATAAAAATTCTCCCCTTTTATATTTATGGAACAATCAGCCTCAAACACCTCCCCTTCTTTATGATGCTTGGTGGTTTTGGAAACATTAAAACGTACTAAAATCTCTCCACTCTTCTCTTCAATTTGAGAAAGCAATTTCCCTAGATTGGTTACTCTTTTTATCACATAATCATGAATAGCGGGAGTAAGCTCCATATTTTTTGCTTGTAAATTTATTTTCATCCCGTTAGAGGCAGGTCGCGTTCGCTTTAGAACCTTTCCTGTCTATAAATTTAATCTTATAATATGTTTTCATTTCTTTGTTCCTGTATGCGACCGCGGCCTCTAACGGGAGTCATCTTCTTCTATCTTATCACAATTTAGCGCCATGTATTAGTGCTTTTAAAATAATATTAAGCTCCATCGTAGCGACACCTACGACTTTATCTGCTCCACCATAATAAATATAAAGAAACTTGTCTTTTACAACCATTCCACAAGGGAAAACTACATTATTAACAACTCCTTTTGTTTCATATTCCTCTTTTGGTTCAAAAAGTGGCTCTGTACTACGAGCGAGCACTATAGCAGGATCTTTTAAATCAAGCAAAACACATCCGACACGATAAGTGTTGTGATTTTTTGACACTCCATGATAGAGCAAGAGCCAGCCATATTTCGTTTTGATAGGTGGAGCTCCGATGCCTACTTTAGAACTATCCCAAGTATTTGCTCGTGGTCCGATAATTCTAAAACATCTTTTTACAGTTTCATGTCTAAAATCTAGTGTACTTAAATAATCGCCACAAATTTCATTATCTATCCTGTGTAAAATAAAGTATCCTAGTTTAAACTTAACTGGAAAGAGACAAGCATCTTTATCATCGAGGCCAGCAGGAGTAATGAGAAATGGTTTTTCCCAATTCCAATTATTTGAAACAAAATCTTTTTCTGTAATGGATGAAATAGCGACTCGTGGAGGACCGATACTATCGTAAGCTGTATAACATAAATAAAGATTTTTACCAATTTTGGTCAACCTAGGATCTTCACAACCAGAATTTGCATTATTAATTTTTTTGTTTTCAAAATCTTCTTTGGGAACATAAATAGGTGAAAGTGAACGTTCTGTCAAATCTATCCCATTTTTAGTCATTGCATACCCAAAACTAGATGTATTATCGTTTGACATTGCCCTATAGACAATATGTATTTTACCCTTAAGCAATATTGCTCCGGGATTGAAAGTAGCCTGCGCTTCCCATTTATTTTCTTTAATAGGTGCAATAATTGGATTTTTAACAGAGCGTTTAAAATAAAAATTTTCTTTAAATTTAGGATGTATATTGAAAATAAGATCCATTAAATTAACTCTTGCAGAACAAACTGTAGTATCGGCAGCACCATAATATATAGTAAGAATACTTTTTTCTATTATCGCTCCAGTAGGAAAAACTATATTGGGAACATATCCAGAAAACTCATATGATTCTTCTGGTACAAGTAAGGGACCATTGGTTCTACCAATTATTTTTTGAGGATCATCTAAGTCAAACAAAACTGCTTCAACTCCAAAAACTCTATTTCCATCACCACCTGTAAAATAATTTTGAATGTGAGAATAAATATGAAGCCAGCCATATTTCGTTTTGATAGGCGGAGCTCCAACTTCTACGTGATCATAAGGAGAACGCTTTAAATCGATAGTGTGTTCATCAATTTTCTTTTCCCATTCTTCCCAAAATTTCTTTGACCATAAATCCCCTATCCTATCGAGTTTAGCAAAAGCAATCTTGGCCGGTGGAGAATCTGTATGATAAGAAAACATTACCACAATCTTTCCATTTATTCTTTCAGGAAAAAGGGTCATCGCTTTTGCATTGAAAGGTGTGACAAGATGGCGTTCGTTAACTTTTTTCAAATCACGAGAAAATGCTACAGCAACTTTTATTCCATCTGCACTAAAGGGATATTTTGAAAGCGCAGTGTAAAAGGTGTAATACATGCCCTCAAAGAGTGTTACGCGAGGATCTTCGCAACCAAATTGATCCCATTCTTCTCTCGGCGTAATAAAAGGTACACGATTTTTAAAATGAACACCATCTTTAGATTCTCCGACACCTATAATGGAAACTTGCCGTGGATTTTGTAATACATCTACTGCCGAAATAGCGCGATAAACTCCGTAAATAGTTTTGCCACGTCTAACCGGGCAAAGGTTAAAGCTCGCAAATTCTTCCCAGTAATGATCTCTGTCGGGAATTAATATAGGGTTTTGTGCTGATCTTTTTACAACAAACATATAATTTTATTTGAATTCCAAATATTTTTTCTCTAACTTTACTTTACCATTTTCTTTCATGCTCTTTATTAAATCCTGAAGCTTTATAGTAGCGAGGGCTATTCGTTTATCTCCTCCACCATAATACACAAACAATTTACCATCTTTGACAATTGACCCACTCGCATAAATAATGCCTGGTTTCCAGTCATTTTCATACCATACGTCTGGCTCTAAAATAGGATGTTGTGCTCGATAAAGAACTTTTTGGGGATCTTTTAAATCTAGCAATATAGCACCTAATTTATAACGATCTCCATCATCCTTGTCCATAGCGTGGTAAAGAAGAAGCCAGCCGTCTTTTGTTTTTATCGGTGGAGAAGCAGCACTGCGTGTACGCTTATGCCAAGCCACTATATGGTCCGGTAATTTTTGTGGGTCAGGAGCATCTTTCCCTTGAGGCGTTTCAGACATGTCTAATTTATTTACATAAGTGATACCGACATGAGATGGATCACCTTTATCTAGATTATGGAAAATTGCAAACTTACCATTTATTTTTTCTGGGAATAGCACCCAATTTTTTTGTCTATCTCCTTCATGAGAAAGATAAGAAAAATTTTGCCAGAACCATTTTTTATTCAACAAATCTTTTTCCTTGATTGAAGTCACAGCCACACGCATAGAGTCCCAACCATTAAACATATTGAAGGTCATATATATCGTATCATCTATCAACACAGTTCGAGGATCTTCACAGCCTCCCCATCCTCCGCCTGAAGCATAAAGTGCAATATCATAATGAGCGGGAGTAGTGAAAGGCCAATGCTTTTTCATTTCTTCTGTGTTTTCTACAAAATATACTGGGCATGAAAGTCTTTCAGTAAAATTTATTCCATCACTACTAGAGGCATATCCAATACGAGAGACTCCATCGTTGCCTAGTGCTCGATAAAAAAGATGCACACGTCCATCCAGATAGATAGCTGCTGGATTTAAAACAGCCTGAGATTCCCAAGAATATGACCTCGGTTCGATGATAGGGTTGCGCGGAGATCTAGCAAGTTTTGTGACTTTGGTTATTTTTTTTGTTTTTAATTTTTTAACCGGCTTAACAATTTTCCTTCCTTTTTTAGGAGTTTTAGATAAAGTACTTTTTTTAACTACAGTTTTTTTCTTTAGCACCTTAACCATAATACACGTATTATACTACTTTTTTATTTTTTTTGAGTATTCTTTCAACAATTCCGAAGAACTCCTTATTTTACCGCCTTTTCCGACGTTAAAGACCATTTTAATACCTAAACTTTTACACACTTTGTATTCTGCCGAAGGTAAATCATTGTCTTCTGGCTTCCTATCTCCGCCGTTAGCAAAAATGTGTGGTTTAATCTTTAACAATTCTTTTGCAACGCTTATATCTTTTGTTCCTTTTTTATGACTTGAAATAATTACTTCATCCACACATTCTAGCGCTTCTATAATTTCTTTCCTTTCTTTGTCAGACATAAAAACTGGTTTACCTTTTACATCAAACCAATGATCATTATTTAAAATGACAATTAATTTATCTCCCAATTTTTTTGCTTCTTGCATGTAGCGAATATGTCCGATATGAAGCGGATCAAATCCCCCACTAACTGCCACTATTTTCTCTTGTCCCGTACTGAGCTTTGCTCTAGTACCGGGATGTTGTTTTTTGTTTTTTTTCTTTTGCATAAAATTCACCTCACCCCTTTCCCCTCTCCTTATAAAGTAGAGGAGCTAGTAAACTTCTTGCTGATAACATTTCTCACAATAAACTATTTCTCCTTTTTCTGGATCATAACCTGTTTTAAATTTTTCTCCACATAGCCCTTCTCCATGTAAATGTTTTACAGTATTTTTATAAATTCCAGTACTATCTTTTTCTCCAGCACACATACAAAATCTTTCATATAATTTAATTCCTAATCTATCGCTTATTCTTCTCTCGTATCTACAATCATGACATAAATTTGGCAAAGGAAGTTTTTCATTACGTAAAAAAGTTAACTCATTTTCTAAAATACGATACGCATTCTTGCAATTTTCACATTCTATAACCTCTCTTAAAAGATTATCTTTAACATCATTGATTGAATCGGGTAATTCTAATGCCTTTTTTGTAATAGAATACTCTCCATGAGGCACTTCAATCCATTTATATCCCTTTTCTGTTGCCTTCTCTTTCATCATGGGAAAATGTTGTTGGGCAATAGTATTATTATACCCAAATGGCGAAAATTCTATCGGGAAAAATTCTCCGTATTTATAAACAAGACCTTGTGAATCAATATATGGCATTTCATCCATGTGTTTTTTGATTTCTTCTACTAGTTTTTTATATTCTTCTTTTGTATATTGTTTATTTAAAATACAGTATTCTTTTTTCTTTAAGCCAACACAACCAAAACAATTAGAACAACTAAAAAGATTCATACAATATTCACTATCCCGACAAGCAGGCCAACAATTGTAACAAAATTTTAAATTATAAGAATTTTCACCAGAAAGACAGGTCTCATAATCTAACTCCATATTCACTCCCCAAATACAAGTATCATAACAGTCTTTATTCCCTGAAACTTGCATATATTGACAATAACGCATATTTTCACTTTCTCTAATTAGATAACTATTATTTACATTTTTACAATTTGTTACATATGAACCTGTCGAGTTTAAATTTTTTACCCCTTGAATATATTTAAGGGGTTGAGTTTTCCAAAAAGTCTTAGCTTTTTCTCTTACTTTTTTAATGCCACTGATACTATCTAGTCTCATTTTTACAATTTCTTTTTTATATTCTTCTTTTGTATATTGTTTATTGAAAATACAATAAGAAGATTTGCGTAAATTAGCGCAACCTATACAATCATTGCATCCCAAACAATTCCTACAATAAAAAAGATTACGAGAATCAGTAGAATTTATTGTAAAGTAACATTGATAACAATTTTCCATCCAAAAACATTCATAACATCTTTCGGAATGATTTATATGAGAATTATCTATACAATCTCGGCAGTTGTCATTTGCACTACCATACATACAATCTTCTGAATAGTTTGAATCAAAACAAAGATAACAATTTTTTAATCCTGTTGCATTGCCAGAGTACGGACTATTAATCATAAATTCTACATTTAAATTGTAAATCGGAACTTCTTTTTCTAGTTCTAAAATTTGTTTTAAAAATGGTTTTGAAAAATCAACATCACGAGCAAATTCCATTGCGTTCCAGCTATCACTATTCCATTCTTCTTGAGTAATAACTTTTCTATTACTTTCTGCTGGAAACAAAGAAAAAATATCTTTTTCTGTAAAAGCATCTTTTGCCTTAAATAATTTTCTCTCGTTTCTAAATGCGAGTCTTCTCTGTGCTCTACAAAGCGGACACCAAGTCGGTGGAGGAACCTTTATTTTCTCATAAAAATTGAAGTCTTCAAGCTCAATCGTGAAGTCCTGCTTGCAGTTTTGGCATTGTTTAGTTTCAGAATTCATTGTTTTATTATACTAAAAAAGGGTAAAACTGTTAACATCAAAAAACATAAGAATAATTTTTAGAAAGCCTTGCGCAGGAGTTTAGAAAATAAAAATGGTATTCCATTTATTATTTTCTTGAACGACGAGCAGT
>DAIEQH010000018.1 GCA_027347985.1 Candidatus Nomurabacteria bacterium
AAGCTCTTTCTGAAAAATCGACACAAATAGTCGTTAAATATAAAGATGGCAATAAAAAAGTTTTCAATATTTTGCATGAATCTGATGCTTATGAGCGAGTGATCAAGGCTGTGATAGAAGGGAAACAGGACTTATTTATTTCAAGCGGTGAAATATTGGAAACATGGCGAATCTTGGATGATTTACAAAAATCTTGGAAAGAAAATAAAGATAACTTAATAATTTACGAGAAAGGTAGTACTATAGAAGAAGTGATTAATAATTCTGAAGACTCTAGATGAAAAAAGCTTTAGTTTCCAAAATAAAAAAAATGTTTAGTGAGACCCATTTTGGGTTTTTTCTTGTCTTGATAATTTTGTGCGCAACATTGTTTTTTATAATTCCTGAATTTTTTGGTAATCAAATAACCAACGGAGAAAAAGTAGAATTAAACGAAACACAAAAAACAGTTGATACGCCTGTGGTTTCTAATATTTTACCGATTGATACTACAGCATATGATAAAAAGATGATGGAGCTGGCAAACAATCCTCCTGATCCTATTGTCTACAAAACAGTAAAAACAGTCATAGGCAAAGACAAAAAAGGGAAAGATATTATTAAGACAGAAAAAATTCCTCTTGACCCACAGCCAGTGCGGACGCATCTCTGGCCAGTGAAAACAGTCTATCCGAATACCGGAGCCATTCTACCTTTTTCTCGCATTGTCGCTTATTATGGTAATTTGTATTCAAAAAATATGGGAGTGCTCGGACAATATGATGAAGCTACAATGTTGCAGAAATTAGATGCGGAAGTGAAAAAATGGACAACAGCTGATCCTGCCACTCCCGCTATTCCAGCACTTCATTACATCGCTGTCGTCGCGCAAGGAAGTGCTGGGCAAGATGGGAAATATAGAGCCAGAATGCCATTTACTGAAATAGATAAAGTTATAAAAATAGCGGAAAAAATAAACGCAATTGTTTTTCTAGATATTCAAGTTGGTTTTAGTAATTTACAAACAGAAGTGCCTTTACTCGAAAAATATTTGAAAATGCCACAAGTACACTTGGGTGTTGATCCAGAATTTTCTATGAAGAGCGGAATTCGTCCGGGGAAGATAGTCGGCACACTCGATGCAAGTGATATAAATTTTACTGCAAATTATTTAGCCAAAATTGTGAAAGAAAATAATCTTCCACCGAAAATTCTTATCATCCATCGTTATACGCAAAAGATGGTGACAAATTATAAAGAAATAAAACCCTTACCAGAGGTGCAAATTGTGATAAATATGGATGGTTGGGGAGGGGCAGCTAAAAAGATGAATACTTACCAGCAATTTGTCTATAAAGAGCCGGTGCAATTTACCGGTTTCAAATTGTTTTACAAAAATGATGTCCTAGAAAAAGATACTGTCATGATGACTCCTAGCCAACTATTGAAACTAAACCCTAAACCTATTTATATTCAGTATCAATAAGAAATGTCAAAACCGAGATTTCTTTATTTTCAAAGCTCGGTTTTGACATTTTGACATTTTGTTTTTGAGATTTTTTTATGCTATTATATTCATATGTTTTCAAGTTTTTTAGCTACAAATGGGCATGGATTTTTCTTACCGGTCGTTATGGCTTCAGCCTTGATAGATAGTATCAATCCTTGCGCTATCTCTGTCCTTTTTTTGACCATTACTTTTTTATTTAGTCTTGGTAAAAACAGAAGATTTGTTTTAGTATCAGGTGGCTCATATATTTTAGCTATTGCCATAATTTATACATTGATAGGATTAGGAGCTCTGCAAGCTCTTAGTTTTTTTAATGTACCGAATATTATGGCGAAAATAGGTGCATCAATACTCCTTCTTTACAGTATTATTGGTTTAATTAATGAATTTTTTCCAAGCTTTCCGATTAAATTAAAAATACCAGAAAGCACTCATGCTACTCTTGCGAAAGTGATAGAGAAAGGTTCCATTCCAGCTTTCTTCTTGCTGGGAGCACTCGTCGCGATGTTTGAATTTCCATGTACCGGAGGGCCATATTTATTTGTTTTAACTTTATTGCATGATTATGCAAATTTTTGGAAAGGCTTTTGGTATTTGATCATGTACAACATCGTTTTCGTTTTGCCACTTATTTTGATACTTGCATTTGCCACAAACAAGATTATGATAGAAAAGATAGATAAATTGCGCAGATTGGAGACGAAGAGAGCTCGTGTCGTGTTGCTTCTTATTTTAGTAGCATTTGGTATTATTATATTTACATTATAAAATTATGACCGATCCAAAATTAATAAGTTTTGAAGAATTACAAAAAAAGATTTTAGCTCTAAAAGAAAATAGAGGTGTTGATTTATCTACTGATGAAGATTTAAGTATCGCTGTGATGAATTTGATAAGTCTAGAAGAGCATTTCTTTTTCTCTGGGGCAAAGACGGGCAAAGATGAATATTATGACATGTTGCATGAAGTAAGAGAAATGAGAAAAGTGCTTTTGGCTCGAATGATAGATAAGACTGAAGGGGAGAGCTGGTGTATTTCTAAACATTTATTGGCGACCACTATGCGCCTAATGGAAGTCGGTACCAAACTCCAAGGTGACGGAAAGGTAGATGAAGCAAAACAGATGTTTAGTTTTGCTTATAAAGTCTTTAATTTATTTTTTGGTCTCAGATTAAAAATAATTAATATTCCAGATATAAAAAACAGTTTAGAAAAAGAAAAGCCGATGACTTTTGATGACATTATGAGTAAACTTGTTGATTGCTGTAAAGAATAATAAATTTATATATGACTCAAAAAAACATTTTCTTTTCAATAATTGGGCTTTTAATTTTAGGGACATTGGGAGTAATATTTCTACAACCACCCAAAAACACTATTTCTTCCACGAAATATGATGAGTTTGCACAGTGTCTCGCTTCTCAGAAATTAACGATGTATGGTGCTGTTTGGTGCTCTCATTGTCAGGCACAAAAGGCACTTTTTGTAGGTTCATTTCAGTATGTACCTTATGTTGAATGTACAGAAAACCCAGATAAATGCGTTGCAGAAGGCATAACAGGTTATCCAACATGGATAGATGAAAAAGGAATAAAATACGAAGGAGAACAATCTCTAGAAAAATTAGGAGAGATAAGTGGTTGTCAATTACCAGTTAATTAAGATACAATTAGAAATATGAAACAAGCAAGATTAGATCAATTAGCAGACAGTATTTTTGCCATCGTTATGACTATTTTGGTCTTTGATATACGCATACCTGATTTTGTTGGAGTAGTCAGTGAGCAAACTCTTTTGAGATCTCTCGTAGATCTTTCTCCAATTTTTCTCTCTTATCTTTTGAGTTTTTCTCTGCTTTTTACTTATTGGAGGTCACATCATTTTATTGAATCGGTTTTAGCAAAAAATATTGATACTAGATTTTCCAACATTAATGCTGTCTTCTTTTTCTTTATTGCTTTAGTCCCATTTTCCTCTCATTTTCTTGGTAACTATGCTTATTCTAAAACCGCTATAATCTTTTTCGCCTTGAATATTATCTTCATAGGGCTCACTATATTTAGAATGCGTCAATACGTTATCAATTCTAAAACTATTGAAAATGCATCCTTTACAAAAACAGAAAATGAACATGCAAATATGCGCATATTATTCCCCGTAGGAGCTGCTGCTATTGCCATTTTTGTGTCATTTTTCAGTAGCAGTCTGGCTATCTTGCTATTTACTCTCGCTATTCTATTTAATTTATTAGAAAAAAGTACTAAACACACTTTCAAGATTATTGACCTTTTTCGCAAAGGGTATTAAATATGGATCCTAAAAAAGAAATAAAAGCTTGGCATGAAGTTAAAATCGGAAAACGATTTTTAAATGCGTTTAGAGGTATGTATGTTTTTTATAAAACTTCTAGTCATTTTTATATACTTACGATTAGCACAATAGTTGTGATATTCTTTGGGTTTTATTTTAATATCTCAAGTTTTGAATGGATGATGCTCATTTTTTGTATCGGTTTCGTAATAATTTCGGAGATATTCAACACTGCCATAGAAATAGATATAGATTTAACTTCTCCAGAGTATCATCCTTTTGCTCGTGACACGAAAGATGTCGCGGCAGCGGCTGTCGTTTTGTCTATATTTTTTGCGGCTATTATTGGACTTATTGTTTTCATACCAAAAATTTTTTAATATGTTAATATATAATGACTATGTCAAATAAAAACATTTTCTTTTCAATAATTGGGCTTTTAATTTTAGGGACAATCGGGGCGATATTATTACAATCTCCTAGTGTGCCAGCAGGCCCTGGACAATATGATACTTTCGCACAATGTTTGAAAGATAAAGGGGCGACTTTTTATGGAGCTTTTTGGTGTCCGCATTGTCAGGCGCAAAAAGAATTGTTTGGCTCATCGGTCAAATATTTACCTTATGTGGAATGTTCTACGGCGGACGGTTCCGGACAAACACAGATATGCATAGATAAAAAGATTGAAAGTTATCCGACTTGGGAATTTACTGATGGCTCTCGTCTAACAGGAGAAATTCCATTGCAACAATTATCTGACAAAACTTCTTGTCCATTGTCGACTGATAAAGTGGCTCCGACACCTCCAGCAAGTGGAGCTAGTAGCAGTGCTAAATAATATGAATATAGAAACTATACACTATCTCAATATTTTTTTGGGGATTGGTGCAATAATTTTGCAGTTTTTTTCTGTTATTACTTTAGCTTTACTTTTTTTTGGTCCTAAAAGTAATAGTTTTTTAGACTTTGTTGAAAAACATTTTTTAATTATTGGTTTTTTAATTTCTTTGCTTGCCTCTCTTTTCTCTTTAGTCTATTCAGAGATAATAGGGTTTCCGCCGTGTGAACTTTGTTGGTATCAAAGAGTATTTATATTTCCACAAGTATTTATTTTTGGTATAGCGCTCTGGGAAAAGGATAAAAAAATGATAAAGTATGCTTTTTCTTTGTTATCTGTTGGTTTTGTCATATCAGTTTATCAAAATTTTATTTACTATTTTGGTAATAGTAGTAATGTTCCGTGTGATGCATCTGGTATTTCTTGTTATAAACATTTAGTATCAGAATTTGGGGGATATATTTCTATTCCAATGCTTTGTCTTACCACTTTTTTAGCACTGATTGTTCTTTTGTCAGTTGCTCATTTTTACAAAAAAGATAATATATAAAAAATGTATATAAGAGTAAAAGTTGCTCCTTCTGCAAAAAAAGAATCGTTTAAACAAATAAACGAAGATCATTTTGAAATTTCTGTTAAAGAAAAAGCAGAACGCAATCTGGCCAATAATCGCATTTTGGAACTCCTTTCTCTCCATTTTCGCCTTCCAAAAGGGAAAATACGTATTGTGAATGGGCATCGTAGCCCTACTAAGCTTTTGGTGGTTGAAAAGAAATAATTTTTTTTGTGGTATAATTAACGTATTATGAATAATAAAAAAATTATTATTTGGATTTTGCTTGTTATTATAATTTTATTAGTTATTATTTTTGGTTTTTTCTATTCTAAAACACCAGTTAATGCTCCTGTTCCAGAGGGTAGTCAAGGTGTCAAAGTCGGTGATATCAACTCTACTGTAACAAGTGAGGTCGAAAAGACAAATCCATTCAAAGCGGATGTAAATCCTTTTAATGGTTATAAAAATCCATTTGCAAATTAATTTATGAAAAACGCTATTAAATTTTTAGGAATATTTTTTGTTCTAACTTTAATTTTTACAGTTAGTGCAAGTGCTCAAACTAGCGATACACTTAAATCAAAAATAGATACGAGTAATGTAGTTTATCCGATAAAAGAGCTTGGTTCTTGCAAGGACAAAGTTGATTGTGCGACATTTTGTAATGTTTCAAGTAATATGGTCGCCTGTGTAGATTATGCAGAAAAGAATAGCCTTCTTTCTGGTGAAGATTTAAGAATTTCTAAAGCGGTAGCAAAAAGAGTAGCCGAAGGCACGACGCCAGGGTCTTGTAAGAGTGAAGCAGAATGCCAATCTTTTTGTTCTGGTAAAGTAGAAAATATAAAAGAATGCGTATCTTTTGCTGACGGATTAAAAATTATTCCAGAGAATGAACTTGCTGAAGCAAAAAAAATATTAAAAGCTCTTGAGGGTGGAGCACAGATGCCGGGGTCTTGTAAGACCAAAGGTGAGTGTGAAAATTATTGTGCTGTCGCAAGCCATATAGACGAATGTCTAACATTCGCTGAAGCTTCTGATATTCTTCCTAAAGAAGAATTAGAACAAGCAAAAAAAGTAGCTTCTTTTTTGAAAGAAGGAAAGACTCCCGGTAAATGTGAAAATAAGAAATCTTGTGATGAATACTGTTCAAAAGATGCGAACTTTACAGAATGTATTTCTTTTGCAGAGACGGCTGGTTTTATTTCAAAAGAAGATGCTGAAATGGCTAAAAAAGCTGGAGGTGTCGGACCAGGAGGATGTAAATCAAAAGATGCTTGTGAAGAATATTGTAATAAACAAGAAAATATAGATGTTTGTACTAATTTTGCCATTGAAAAAGGTTTAGTCTCGGAAGAAGATAAAAAAATGATAGAATCTGGTATTGAAGAAATGACGAAGGCTCTTGATTCTATGTCACCTGAAATGCGTGGAGAAGTGGAGTCTTGTCTAAAGAATTCTATAGGGGAAGAACAGTATAATAGAATATTAAATAAAATAGATAAACCGACGAAAGACATTGGAGGGAAAATCCAATCTTGTTTTGCTAGATTAACGAAACCTCAAGGTGACAATATGCCTGCTAGTTTAGGAAAGCCAAGTGAGGAAGATATAAAGAAAATGATACCTGGTGGTATGCCGAAAGATGTGCAAGAAAAAATTCAAGAACAAATAAAAAATCAAATAAAAAACGGAGTTCCTCCTGGTAGTGATGCGTTGAATAATACCCTTAAAGAGATGAAAGAACAAAATCAGTTAAAGGGTATTCTTCCACCACAGGGCACTATTCCAAGTGGTATGGGAACTCCGAACAATAATATAGTTCCGCCAGTTGAAATGAAAGATTTAGAATCAGTACAGAAGCCAGGTGCTGTTTCTGCTCCTGCTCCATCTTGTTCTGATTTTGCAAATATGCCAAGTGCACAATATTGTCAGATGGTTCCAGAAGGTCCAGCTCAAGAAGCTTGTATTAGATGTAAGTCTTAAAATATATGGAAGAATTAAGTAAAAAAATAGAAGAGCAAGGAATAAAAATAGATGCTATTTATAAATCGGTAGAAAAAACCAGAAAATATTTTTTAATGATAATTTGGATTACAGTCATTGCTGTCGTTTTACCGCTTGTAGCTATGATGTTCGTTTTGCCGTCTTTCATAAGCAACTACACAAGTGCGCTCAGTGGCACAGGTTTTTAAATGTTAACCTTTACCAAAAAAGAAAAAGAATTGATGCAAAAGTTAAATACGCCAGCTAAGGTGCAAGATTTTTTAAATGGGCTTAAGTTTAATTTTGAGAAAAAAGGGCAAACATTAAAATCCCCAATTTTAACCTTGAGAGTAGGGAATGCACATTGTATTGAGGGGGCAATTTTAGGGGCATATATTCTCTCTTTGCACGGTTTCCCGCCTCTTTTGCTTCATTTAAAGACAATAAAAGGGGATTACGACCATGTAATCGCTCCGTTTAAAATGGATGGGCTTTGGGGTGCTTTGTCTAAAACAAATCATGCGGTACTAAGATATCGCGAACCAATTTATAAAAATATTCATGAACTTGTGATGTCTTATTTTCACGAATATTTTTTAGATAATGGAATGAAAACATTGCGAAGTTATTCAGAACCTCTCAATTTAAATATTTTTGAAAAAGGTTGGGAGAGGGAAGATAGAGATTTATGGGGAATAGATGATGAATTAGATAAAATAAGACATTATGATATTTTATCAAAAACTGCCATCAAAAATTTAAGAAAAGCGGAAGAAATAGAAATAAAAGCTGGCAAAATTGTAGAATTTAAAAGATACTAAAAATTTTATCTAGAAGATTTTTAAACCAGCTCTTTTTTACGGGTTCTTGTGTTTCTATTGTTTTATGTTCTGGAATTGTTTTTATTTCTGTAATTACTGGAGCCTTTTTAAGGTCGGGTTTTTTTGACTTTTTAGGAACTATTTTTAATGAATTTCCAGCTGATTGTTTTTGTAGTATTTCTTCCCCGCCTGCATTAGCATAGCTCTCAGCATTGCGGGCAGGTTTTGGTTTTTCTTCAAGGATTGTGTTTATGGAGGCAGGAGTAGGAGTAGGGGCAGGAGTAGTAGTAGTTGGAACAGGGGTAGAAACAGATGGAGTAGAAATAGGTGCGATAGTAGCAGGTGGATTTGATACAGATGGAACTGGTAGAGTAGAGTTTAAATTTAAAGCCATAAATCCTCCACTACCACCGTTGCTATGTACGGGTTCTGGTGCTGGAGTTTTATTTTCATCTCCGAAATACAAAACCACATTTTCTCCTCCAGATAAAATTTCGGAATCCATTCCATTACTTGGATTAACGTCATTTACTTTGTATTGCCAACCATCACATAAGTCGGACCCCGATACATTGATACATTTTAAATAAAAAGCTCCAAACGAACTATAGTAAATTAAATTAGAAATGTTAAAGTTTGTACTTAGGAGATCGGCTGTATTTATTATCGAGAGAACACTATCAGCATTTGTGTCATGGGGTGTCCCATCTGAATCATTTATACTGATGTTTCCAGCTGGTGGCAAAGCTATACTCCCGGAATAAACGATATCGCCATTATTTTTGACAGTCAAATTTACATTTACTCCGTCTGCTAAAACAAAATTATTTCCTACTGTTAACAATACTAATGCAATCAAAAAACTTGGTAAAAATTTTTTCATATTTTTTTAAATTAAAAAATAAAAAACTCCTACCGAGAGGAGTCGACAAATAAGACATTGAATCTTATAATTCCTGCTCGGGAAAAACTTAAATGATTGGTATTCGGACTTGTCCATGGCACAATATGTCATGGCTTACCGTAGCGGCACTGTACTGGAATCTAACCAGTTTCCCCAATCACTCTTATAATTTTTAAAAGGAACTCATTTAGTATATACTTACCAAAAGAGATGTCAAAAAAAACTGTGGAAAAGAAAATAATGGTTTTTGGGACCTTTGATGGGTTACATAAAGGGCACCTTAATTTTTTCAAGCAAGCAAAAAACTTCATTAAGAATTCATTTTTAATTGTTTCAATAGCAAGAGATGAAAATGTGTTCAGGATAAAAGGTCACAAACCAAGATTGAAAGATATAGAAAGATTGACCTTAGTAAAAAAGTGCAATTTAGTGGACAAAGTCGTTTTAGCAGGGAAAAATAACTATTTGGTTCATATTTTAAAAGAGAAGCCAGATATTATAGCTCTTGGATATGACCAAAAAGCCTATGTTAAGGAATTGAAGAAAGATTTAAAAAATAAGGGTATTTCAATTAAAATTATACGTTTGAAACCATACAAAGAGAAAATTTTTAAAAATCACTTGCTAAATAAAGAAAGAAAAATATAATTTTATATTATTATTAATTTTTGTTTAAAATCATATGGAAAATTTAGATACAGTAAAACATATAAAAAGGTTTTTTTCAAATAAAAATTTTTTACATTCATTTCTAATAAGTTTGGGTTCTTTGGTTGTTCTGTTGGCTATCGGAGTCGGTCTTGTTTGGCAATATCGGGCAAATATTTTTGATTATTTTGCTAAAGAATACTTGCAAGAAATACAAAATCCAAACAATAATCTAGGAAATAACATGAATGGAACTGCGGAAAAGATAATAGAGAAACAAGCTGTATTCTCCCAAGAATCTTTCGTTGTTAATGCCGTGAAAAAAACCAATCCAGCTGTCGTTTCTATAATTATCAGTCAAAATGTTCCTAAATATGAATCTTGCGTTAATCCTAATCAACAGCAACAACAAAATCCATTTGGAGATTTATTCCCAGATTTTTTCTTTAACTTTCCACAATATTGTCAAAATGGTACAGAGAAAAAGGATATTGGCGGGGGTTCAGGTTTTCTAGTATCTCCTGATGGACTGATCGTTACCAATAAACACGTAGTTGATTTAAAAAATGCTGAATATACAGTTTTTACCAATGATGGGAAAAAACATGCTGCCACTGTTGTCGCTCGTGACCCAGTACTAGATATTGCCCTCATAAGAATTGCTGGCTCAGGTTTTTCATATCTTACTTTAGGTAATTCTGATTCTTTGCAAGTAGGACAAAGTGTTATAGCCATAGGTAATGCACTGGCTGAATATAGAAACACTGTTTCTGTTGGTGTAGTTTCTGGGCTTGCTCGTTCTGTCACAGCAGGAGACTCTTCAGGTAATACAGAATTGTTGGACCATGTTATCCAAACTGATGCAGCTATCAATCCGGGGAACTCTGGTGGGCCATTGCTTGATCTTTCTGGAAATGTTATTGGAGTAAATGTTGCAATAGCGCAGGGTTCTCAAAACATTGGTTTCGCTCTACCGATAAATAGCGTCAAAAGTGCAATTGAGTCTGTAAAAAATACTGGCAAAATAGTAAGGCCATATTTAGGCGTCAGATATGTGGCTATTAATGCAGAGATGAAAGATAAAAATAATTTGTCAGTAGATTATGGCGTTCTTGTCAAAGCTGGAGCTAATCCAAATGAATTAGCTGTTGTTCCAGGAAGTCCAGCTGATAAAGCGGGAATAGTAGAAAATGATATTATTCTTGAAGTTGATGGTGTAAAACTAGATGATACAAATACTCTTGCTTCTCTCATCAGACAAAAAAGTATTGGTTCTGTAATTAATCTAAAAATATTACACAAAGGCGTAGAAAAAACTGTCCAAGTAACTCTCGAAGCCGCAAAAGATAACTAAAAGACTTAGCCGGACGTTAGCCGGACGCCTGGCGTCCGGCTGATGTTCGGCTGTTATTTCACATCCTGGAGTCGTAGGACGATGATTAGTCCGATGAGTAATACTGCACCTAAAACAAAGAAAAGGTATTCAAAAGAGGGGACGAGAAGAAGTATTGGGAAAGCGATAAGTGGAGCTATAACATAAGAGACAGATGGAGCATTACGGAAAAAACTAATTTCGTCAGCATTTTTTTCACTTACTATTTTGAAAAAATAGCTCTCATTCATCACTTCTATAGTAGCA
>DAIEQH010000019.1 GCA_027347985.1 Candidatus Nomurabacteria bacterium
TCTTTTCTGAAAGCCATACTACCTCCTGTTTCTTTAACAAAATTTTATTCAATATATCACGTTATGTAAAAAAATCAAGAGTAACACATTTATGCTATAGCTGAGACATACAATCAATACTCAACTTTAGCGATAGCAGAATTTGAGTATCGTAAAATTTTTATTCTTCTTCATCCCCCGTCTCACCAGACTGCAGAGCAGAGATTATTTCTTCTATATACCCTGTCATTATTTTCGGCAAATTGTGCCAAGATTTTTTGATACGGTGGTCTGTGACACGGTCTTGTGAATAGTTATAAGTACGGATTTTTTCAGAACGGTCACCAGTGCCTATCTGGTCTTTACGAACTCCAGCATATTTAGCTGCTTCTTTTTCTTCTTCTAGTTGCTGAAGCTTAGCTGTCAAAATCATTAATGCCTTTTCTCTATTTGCGAGCTGACTTCGCTCATTAGTAGAACGCACATCTATACCCGTAGGCTTATGGATGAGTCGGACAGCCGTCTCAACTTTGTTCACATTTTGTCCGCCTTTTCCTCCTGAACGAGAATATTCCATTTCTAAATCAGCTGGATTAATTACAAAATTAACTTTTTTTCTAATAGGAAGTACAGCCACAGAAGCAGTAGATGTATGAACTCTACCATTTTTTTCTGTAGCGGGAATTCTTTGTACTCTATGCACCCCTGTCTCATAACGTAATTGACTGTAAATATCTTTCCCTTTTATTTCAAAACTCGCTTCTTTGTATCCACCAAGTTCATTTTTTGATTCATAATTTGTTTTCCATTGCCAACCTTTCATGTCAGCAAATAATTCATACATATGAGCAAGCTCCCATGCAAAAAGGGACGCTTCATCTCCTCCAGCTCCAGCTCGTACTTCTAGCACAACTTCATTTGCCATTTCTTCCTCTTCTTTATCTTTGTCTAAAATATTTTGAATCTGTTTTTCTGTCTCTTCTCTTTGTTCTTGAATAGATTTAAGTTCGGCTGCTGCCATTTCATGTAAATCATCATCACCTCCCATCATCTCGCGAACTTGTATTTCTTCACGATTGAGGCGCTCCAAAATACCAGCTAAATAGCTCGTATTGTGATTCTTCTTCAGTTCGTCTAAATCAAAAGTCATAGAATTAAGTATAGCAGATTAGGCTTTAGGCGCTAGGCTTTAGCCAAATAAAATTCCAGAAACAAAAATTTTAAGAGTCGTGTCGGTCCCCTGTCCTTATGACCCCGAGGGCGAAGACTCAGAAATTTTTCGGTTTCTGGAATTTTTTACTTATTTTTTAGTCTTTACTTTAGCAGATGCAGCTCTACGTTTATTGAATCTTTCTACGCGTCCAGCAGTATCCATTATCTTTTCATTTCCAGTATAAAAAGGATGGCAATGACTACAGATTTCCATTTTTATTTCTGGCATTGTTGAACCAACTTCAAAAACCGCTCCGCAAGCGCAGGTGGCTTTGGTTTTTATATCAAATTTTGGGTGTATATCTTTTTTCATCGTCCTAGCAGAATATCACAGTTTTAATTCGAAAGCAAATCTATGTTAGCTTGAATTTTAGATTTTAATTTTTGAACACTCCTACTATATGAACAAGAAGAACCTCCAGAACCATAATATCTGCAAGCTGCTTTATTTTGAGCGCTAGCGCTAGTACCGACGGCTCCTAAATCACTCAAATATATTCCTGAAGCCATAAATGAATCCCGAGGAGACCAAGGATTTGCAAAATGACCTAAAATTTCTTGCAAACGGTCTTCAAAGAGTTTCCAAGTAGAAGGAATAAATTGTGCTGGGCCCATAGCTCCTCCCCATCCAGCCACTCCTGCAATAGGACAAGAAACAGCAGTCTGGAAGGCATTGAAGCTAAGCGCATTTGTAATTTCTAAAAATGGAGCTACGTCGCGTGTCGGTTTCATAACATTAGGAAATACTTTTCCATTAACTTTTCCTACTCCTGCACCCGTATCTGGATTGGTCAAATAACATTGCCCGACATTGGCACCTAAACTACTTTCTTGAGTGAGTATTGCTAGCAAAAACGCAGGATCAACTCCTAATTTACTTTTTACTTCATTAGCGTAAGTGAGAGCTGTGCCGAAATCAATCTTTTGAGAGATACCAGCAAGGTTGAATAAAGCACTGCGGATTTTATCTGCTTGGGCTTTCTTTTGAGCAGCGAGTTTTTGATACTCGCTTTCTTTTTGTTTAGAAATAGCTAGCAATTGTTTTTTATCGGCCTCGGACTTTGCCACTTGTTTCTGAGTACTTTCTAGTTCTGCTTTAGCGTCAGTTTCTGCATTTCGTTGTTTTTCTAAACCGCTTTTAGCAACTTCAGTCTGTGTCTTTACTCCATTGATAATATCAACAGAATTTTTTATTGCTTGTTTGATGGAATTGTAAGATTCAAGATCGCTATAAAAAGAAGAAAGGGTCTGATCAGAAAAAATTAAATAAATAAAATCTTGATTGTCAAAATCATTTGTATTACGTAACAGCTGGGCCAGAGATTCGTGCTCACGGTCTATCTTTTGAGACAGGGTGTTGATTTGTGTAACTTTGTCATTTATATCAACTTTAAGCTGTGCAATTTTTAGAGCTCTAGCCTTAATTTTTGCTTTTAGAGCATTGATCTGGCTAGTCAAATAATCCACGTCGCCTTTCAAAGTACCCGTCTGTTTTTGTTGTTCTTTCTGCTTATTTAACAAATCGGCTAGTTGAGCCTCTATCTGATTAAGCTCATTCTGACAAAAAGCCCTATCTGCTTGAGAAGATGAATTATTAATAGAAAGACAGTCAAAAGCTGCATTTGCTTTATGCACTCCCAAAATCGGTATAAAAAGTATAAAAATAAAAACTATGGCAATCTTCTTGACCATAGTTTTTATTTTAACATATTTTTAAAATTATTTCTTTTCTGCTTCTGCTTCTCCCTCTACTGCTTCTCCTCCTTCTTCTTCTTTCTTGCCTTTCTTTTCAACTTCGATTGCAGATAAGTCTACTGGCGCTGCGACTTCTTCTTTCTCTTCTACTTGAAGAACAATAGAAGCTACGACATCGTGTGGATTTGCTATAACAACGACTCCGGCTGGCAGAGCAATATCAGAAACAAAAATCTGACTGTCTACCGTTTCAAGTTTAGAAATATCTACAGGAAGGTTGTGTGGAAGATCTTTTGGCAAAGCTTCGACTTCTACTTCATGAAGCACTTTGACAAGGTTGCCCAAGCCATTCTTGACTGCATTTGAGATACCGACATATTCAAGAGGAACATTAACTTTGATTTTCTTATTCATATCAACAACTAGGAAGTCTACGTGTATAGGCTCTTCAGTCACTGGGTGTACTTGCACTTCATGGATAAGGGCATCGACACTAGCAGTGCCTACGTTTATCTTTACTGTGGAAGATTCTCCAGCTTCTCGCCAGATTTTTTTGAATTCAATAATTGAAATGGAAACAGGAGTGGTGGTGCTACCTGCTCCATAAAAAACAGCAGGGATTTCCCCCTCTTTCTTTAAAACATCTATTTTAATGCTCTCATCTCTCTTTTTAGCTTTAATTACAAACATGAGAACATTATATATAAAAAATTTAAAAAAGCAAACTTAATCAGACTTTGTGTATGATGCTGTGTTCTCTCGCAATATGTTTGGCCATATATTCTTTTGTGCCTCCACCATCTTCTGAAACTATTTTCTTCCCTGGATTAAAAATATTTTTTGGGTCAAATATTTTCTTAATTCCTGTAAAAATTGAAATTATATGTTTGCCATACATTTTTTCTAAATACGGAGTACGGATGATGCCGTCGTTGTGTTCAGCAGTGATAGAGCCATGATATTTTAAGACCAAGTCATAAACCAAACCTCCTAACTCAACTATTATTTTCACAGTGTCAGATCGTGAAAAATCCATCAAAGGAATGATGTGAAAATTGCCATCTCCCACATGTCCAGCTATCGTATAAGTCAAATCATATTTTGAAAAAATCTGATTGAGCTCTGGAATAAATTTCGGTAAAAATTCTGGACGAACAATGATGTCGTCTATAAAAGGCGCAGTGTGAAGACCTTTGACATGCTTGCGCAACAAAGAAAAACTCTCTCTTCTTATATCCCAATATTTATTTGCTTCCACTTCTGTTTTAGTAATATGAACTTTTAGTTTGAAATCTTTTATTTTTTCTTTGAGACTCAAACATTGCTTATCTATTTCCTCTTCACTCTCACCTGCAAATTCTGCAAGAATAATTAATTTTGGGAAACCGCCAGTCAACATCATTTTGAGTTCTGGCAAGAAGCTCCACATAAATTTAATCATACCCACGAGCCCTTTGTTTTTTAGGAAATCTGGAAAGAATCTGACAGCTAATTTCATCGTTTTATCATCATAAGTTTCCAAGGTTTCTGGATTAGTCTTTAAAATCTTATCTACCAGACGGCCCAATGGCTCTAAATTGTTCATGAAAATAACGACTAGTTTAGAATGTTTAGGATTTTTTACAAGCTTGAAAGTTATTTCTGTCGCTATACCCAGCGTTCCCTGTGAACCAACAAGAAGTTTGTTTAAATCAAAAGAAAAATTCCCCAGCAAATGGTTTTCAAGAAACGTGTGGGTCCCCTGTCCTCTTGACTCCGAGGGCGCAGTTTCAAGAAAATTATTTGCTGGGGAATTTTTTAACACATTCCATATGTAGTAGCCGGCAGAATTTTTACTAACGTTGGGCTTCGCAAGTTTTATCTCTTCTTTGTTTTTATTTATCAAATCGTAAATATTTTTATAAATTTCACTTTCAAAATTTGTCTGTGTTATTTTTTTAGTCAATTCATTTTGTGACAAAGACCTAACGACATATTCATTGCCGTCAGAAAAAACAACCTTGGCTTCTAAAACATAATCTTCCGTCTTTCCATATTTAAGAGTTCGCTCTCCAGCAGAATTGTTACCAAACATTCCTCCCATGGCATTTAAACTTTTTGATGCAGTATAACAAGGCAAAATAAGCCCTTTTTCTAAGGTTATTTTCTCGAAATCTCTATAGAACATTCCAGGTTGCACGGTGATGGAATAATCACCACCCCCTGCCCCCTCCTCACCAAGGAGGGGAGAAAAACCCTCTCCTCCTTTTGAAGGAGGAGTGCCCAAAGGGCGAGGTGGTTGTATTAATTTATTCATATGCCTCGTGAAATCCAAAACTAAAGATTCACTAATGGCTCCACCAGACATATCTGTGCCCGCACATCTGGCAGTAATAGAAAGGTTTTTCCAATCTTTATTTTTTTCTGGATCAGCATATTTATTTTTATTTTCCGAAACCCATCTGACTAAATTCTGAACATCTTTTGAATCCAAAGGAAAAAGTACGAGCTTTGGCCGCAACTCAAAAATACTCGCATCACGAGAATATTTCGAAAGTGTTTCTTCACTATCTTCCACCTCTCCCCTAAAAAATTTTTGTATTTCTTCTTTCACTTCAAATATTATAACAGAAATGATATAATAAAAACATGAATATTGAAGTTGAAATAAAAGTAAAAATAGATAATTTTGAAGAAATCAAAGAAAAAGTCTCAAAAATAGGTAAATTAGTAAAATCAATAAAACAAATTGATGACTACTATGTTCCAGCACATAGAGATTTTTTTGCTAGAAAACCTCACCCTATAGAATGGCTTCGCATAAGAACCAATCCAGATAAGATTGTTTGGGAATATACTAAATCTATAAATCAAAAAGAAGATGGAGATTATGATTATGCAGAAGAATATGAGACAGAAATTAAAGACAAGAGCGAATTAGAAAAAATCTTAGGGTTTTTGGATTTTAAGAAATCCGTGACTATAGACAAATATAGAGAATATTGGATGTGTGATGGTATTGAGGTTGCATTAGATAATGTGACAGAGTTGGGCTATTTTATAGAGGCAGAGGCTAAAGGAGATTTTAAAGATGAAAAAGAAGCGAAAGAAGAGTGCATAAAATTTCTAGAAAATCTAGGAATTACAGACGTAGAAAATAAACGTATCAAAACGGGATATCCTGAATTATTTTTTGAGAATCAAAAAGAATAGTTTTTATTAATATATTCTAAAATTATTTTATATTCTTCAGGATGTGGAACTAGGTCAGGCCTTTTTTTTTCTACCCATTTTTTAAATTCTGTTGTTTTAATCCATCTTAAAGCTTTTAGTTCTTCTTTTTGTAAATTCAATTTATCAATATCAACATCTATTTTTATTATATAAATATCTTGAAACTCATTATCAAGATAGGTACCATTATTTAGAATAAATTGTTGAGTAACAGTTCGAATAAATTTTGAATCGCTCTTTAAAATGTCTAAACCTATCTCTTCTTTGGTTTCTCTAAGAGCAGCTTCTATGGCATCTTCATTTGCTGAAATATGCCCAGCAACAGAAATATCCCACATATCTGGAAAATTTTTCTTATTAATTGCCCTACGTTGCAATAAAATTTCACCTTTTGAATTAACACACCACACATGCACAGTCCGGTGCCAAAGACCCTTCGTATGTACTTCTAAATGTGACTTTTGCTCTCCTGTTTTGTTCCCAGTTTTATTATCAATTATGTCTATATATTCCATATTTTCATTATAACATTTTTATTTAATCTAATTTAACTTCTTCACTGTCTCCCAAAAAGGTTGACTTACCATCTTCAACCAATATTGCCTGTTCATCTCTTAAGATACGTAATGGATATTTAAGAGTTTTCATTTTTTCTTTTATTAGATCTTTTTTATCATCAGTATAATGGCATTTTATTAAATAAGGCACATATCCAAAACCGGAAAGATCAGTAACCCCATATCTATTTCTTGCAACTTTCCAACCACCAACTTCAATTGTCGGACACATCACATATGTTCCTGCACTACAGCCGACATAATACAATCCTTTATTTAATAAATCTTTTAAAATTCCTTGAAATCCAACTTCACGAAAAATCTTTAATAAATAGAAAAGGTTGCCTCCGAAAACCTGAATAATATTTTTATCATTAAAAAATCTTAAAATTTCATCTTTACTTTTACCTTCCACATCAAATTCTTCAAAAGAAATTCCAGACAATTTCATGTCTTCTCTGTATTCCTTTACATATTGGAGATACACTTTATCTTCAACAACATTTAAGGCAGTATTAATAGCCCCAATTTTAAGTTGATTTTTTGGTATACCTAAAAACTCATATCCTTTTTTAATTAAAAACTTTTCTTTTGAGGCAAGTAATATTTTCATTTTTTAATCAAAAAAGATTTGAATTAAGTGCAAAAAATTTCTAGCTATTTCTAAGAATTGAAAATACATCTTCGTTTATTTTAAATTATTAAAAAGTTTTAGTCGAGCTTCAACGACTTTGCTTATTGCTTCTACCGCCGGTTGTAATATTTTATACGGCGCAACTTCATTTGGATTCTCTTTAAGATATTTTTCTAACGCTTCTTTGTAAGCCACGCGGATTTCAGTATTTATATGAATGACAGATATTCCAGCTTTTATTGCATTCACAAAATCTTCATCGGCTATTCCAGAGCCACCGTGTAAAACCAAAGGCACGCCTGCAGCTTCTTTTATTTCTTTTATTCTTTCTATATCAAGTCTTGGATTCCCTCCTTTGACCATCCCATGGACATTGCCAACAGATGGCGCGAGAAGATTAATACCTGTTTTCTCTACAAAATATTTTGCATCTTCAGGCTTGGTCATCGTCTCTTTAGAAACTCCTTCTGGCATCTTATCTAAAACTTTTGAAGAAGTGCCGATAAAGCCGAGCTCTGCTTCAACCAAGACAGCTCTTCTGTTTTTTTTATTTATTTCTGATGCATAATCTACACATTTCTTTGTTAGTGCAACATTTTCTTCAAATGGAAGTTTGACAGCATCTATTATCACTGTATCAAAACCAGCATCTATACAAGCTTTAACTTTTTCAAAACTATAATGATGGTCCGCATTTAAAAATATTGGATAATTGTCTCTTTCTCTTATCGTGCGAATGAGAGCTACAGCTTCTTCTCTTTCTATAAAATCTTCTTCCCCTTCTGAAAGACCTATGATGATAGGCAGGTCCAATTTTCTGGCAGCATTATAAATACCGTGCAAAGCTTCTAAATTTGAAATATTAAAATGGCCGATCGCCACTTCTTTTTCCTCCGCTTCTTTTATGTATTCGTATAAAGTTTTCATTATCTATCTATTTTAGCAAATCTTTCAACATTTTGATAACAATTTGTGGATTGGCACTACCTTTACTCTCTTTTATGACCTTGCCAACCAAAGACATTATGGCGTTTTCCTTTCCAGCCTTATAAGTAGCTACAACTTCAGGATTTTCTCCTATTATTTTTTGTACAATAGCTTTAACTTCTCCTTCATCATTTTTCTGCAATAAGCCTTTATCTCCCGCAATTTGAAGTGGGGATCCGTCTTTCAAAACAATTATTGCTAAGATGTCTTTTGCGACACGAGAAGAAATTTTATTCTCTGCTATTAAATTTATAAGTTCTGCAAAATTTTTAACACTTGGAGGCAAGACCTCCAAGTTGTTTTTCTTAAGGCCCATATAATCAGAAGTAATGTAATTTGATGCTATTTTTATTTTATCTACGTTACCCAACAATTTTGCAACTTCTTCAAACCAGATACCTAGTTCTTTATCATTAATATAACTTTCTATGTCTTCATCTTTAATTCCAAAATCATTTTTATATCTTAGGCGTTTTTCGAGAGGAAGCTCTGGTAATTCTTTTTCCATTTTTTCTAGATCAAATGCTTCGTGCAATTTCATTTTTGGCAAATCCGGCTCTGGGAAATATCTGTAGTCATGGCTAGATTCTTTTTTTCTCTGAGAAAAAGTTTTTTGTTTGCTCTCATCCCAGCCCCGTGTCTCCTGCACTATTTCTTCTCCTTTTCCATTCTCATGAAGTTCTATCATTCTATCTAGTTCAAACTTGATTGCCTTTTCAACACTCTTGAAAGAGTTCAAATTTTTCACTTCTACTTTTGTACCTAATTTATTTTTATCTGGAGAAACAGAAATATTTGCTTCCACACGCATTTCACCTTTTTCCATATTTGCTTCAGAAACTCCCAAATACCAAAGTATCAGCTGAAGTTCTTTTGCAAATGAAGAAGCACTTTTTGCAGCCTTATCGGCATCTTCGAAAGTCACTGGCTCTGTCACGAGCTCCATCAAAGGCACACCAGCACGATTGAAATCAATTAAAGAGAAATCCCCTCTGTCATGTTTATTGTTTGCAGTATCTTCTTCCAAATGCACCCGAGTGACATCAAAGTCTGCCAATTTACCTCCGGAAACTATCGGATATTTATATTGTGAAATCTGATAACCTTTTGGGATATCTGGGTAAAAATAATTTTTTCTATCAAATTCTGTAAAGTCTGCAATCGTGCCACCGATGGCCAAACCAACTTTGATAACATTTTCAATAGCTTTTTTATTTATTACAGGCAAAGTTCCTGGATGCGCCATACAAACAGGGCAAACATTTACGTTTGGTTTTTCTTCATCTGGGTCATTTTTACAACTACAAAACATCTTTGTCTGTGTTTTCAATTCTGCATGTATTTCAAGCCCAATTGTAGGATAATACTTTTTCTCCATAGGTCTATTATACTATTTTTTTCTTTAAAATCTTCATCAATTCATCTCTAAAGGTTTTCACCGACTTATCGTCGTAGAGAGAAAGCACAAAAACTTTTTTGGAAATCTTTTCAAAATCTGCAACTTTCTTTTTTATAATTTTTTCATCCTCTATCACATCTGATTTAGTCAGAACAATTATTTCATCTTTTTTTGACAATCCATCCTCCCCTAATCCTAAATTCTTATCATATTTTTCCAATTCTTTTCTTATTTCTTTATAAACTTTCATCATACCTGCCGTCCCCTTTGAGAGATTTTCGAACGACACAAGGTGCGCAATCATTTTCGTGCGTCTAATATGTTTCAAAAATTTTACTCCGAGACCTTTGCCTGTATTTGCCCCTTCTATAAGCCCTGGAATGTCTGCAATAGTGTATCCGTAAAAATCCCCTAGGTTTGGATCTAAGGTCGTAAACTCATAATCACCCACTTTCGCATCTGCATTCGTTAGGGCGTTTAATAGCGATGATTTACCGGCATTAGGGAGCCCAACGAGCCCGATGTCGGCAAATAGTTCGAGCTCTATATGGAAATCTGCATGTTCGCCCACTTCTCCA
>DAIEQH010000001.1 GCA_027347985.1 Candidatus Nomurabacteria bacterium
AATTGATCAAGTGGAAAATGACGATATACCCAGGCAACTTTCCCTTGTTTCCCTTCATTATCCATAACCTGCTTCATGGTGTCATGAAAACGCTTACAGAATGGACATTCGGTATCTGAATACTCCACAATCTTTACTGGAGCATTAGGGTTGCCTCTGATATGGTCGCTTGCTGATACAGGAATCATTTTTTCTAGATTACCCGTCTCTTGTTCTGCTACCTGAGGCTGTTGTTTTACGTTTACTTGAGCAGTGTTTGACTTGTTCCCACTTAAAAGCACAGCTCCCGCAACCAGTACCCCAGCCAAAATTATGGCAGCAGGTACACTCATATTCGTTTTAGAAACTTTTGTTGTTTGTATATTTTCTTCCATGTTTTTATAAAATTAAATTAATAAATCCACATTGAAAAATCGATGTGGAAATTTGTTTTAATTTTATTTAGAAGATTTTAGGATTTAAAATTCCATTAGAAAAAGTTTCTTTGAGTGGGTTAAATATCCGGAAACTATTTATGATATTTTTTAAAAATAGAAAAGATGGTCTCTGCACTAAAAATCTATTATGGAAAACAAATCTACCTATTAGAATAAATGCTAGTATAAATAAAAACACAGATACTATATTTTTTGTCGGCAACACGGTAAAAGCATTTTGCCATTCTTGAATATGTTCCATTGGATTCATTTGGCACATAGCCTCTGAGTGAGCACTGAAAGGGCAATCAGCTTCAGATTTATTTGAAGTTAAGCCAAACTCAAGTTGAAAGAACCCAAAAATTAGGATCCATATGGTACATATTATTACTGTAAGTTTTATTGAATTTTTCATTTTGGGCTATAAAATATATACTAACTGACCAACTGATTATATCATTTTATGGCATCAAACGAAAACATAGTAATTTTTGAATTACTATGTATCTCGTGCTACCTGTCAATCGCGGAGGCGGTGAGATTCGAACTCACGGTCCTGTAAGGGACGGCGGTTTAGTAAACCGCTGATTTAAGCCACTCATCCACGCCTCCAAATTACCCAAGGATTATAACAGAAAAATGGAAAAAAGCTAAGAATATGCTAAAGTAATTAAGTTGTATGGAGCCGTGTCAGAGTGGTCTAACGTACCTCTTTGCTAAAGAGGCAGGGGCTTCAAAACCCCTCGACGGTTCGAATCCGTCCGGCTCCGCATATGGAATTAAGTGATAGATTGGAAACAAAATTCCGCTTGGATGAAAGTCAAAAAAGGGCTTTGCGTAAACTCAATCTTTTTTCTGTTCATGATTTACTTTTTCACTTCCCTGTCAGATACAGCGATATGAGCGAAATAAAAAAAATATCTGAATTAGTTGCTGGCGAGACAGCGACAGTTTGTGGAAAAATTTCAAACCTAAAAACAAAAAAAGGGTTTAAATCAAAAATTCCGATGGGCGAAGCCCAAATAGAAGACTTGTCTGGAAAAATAAAAATCACATGGTTTCACCAAGCCTATCTAGCAAAGATGATTCACGAAGGAGACAATGTGAAATTGACTGGGAAAGTGACAGCAAGTAAATACGGCACATATTTAGCCAACCCAGAATTCGAAAAGACACCTAATATGCCAATAGATTCGCATGACACTTTATTTACAAAAGAAGGTGCGGATAATGCTGGATATTCCTTCCCTATTTATCACGAAACAAAAGGCATTACTTCCAAGTGGTTTTATCATGCAATAGAGAAAATATTAAGAGATAAAACTTTAGATAAAGTGGAAGATTATATTCCAGAAGATATTCTAAAAAAATATAGCTTGCCGACATTGAAAACATCTTTAGTCTGGATTCACAAACCAAAAAATGCACGAGATGCAGAGTCAGCCAGAAAAAGATTCGCTTTCGAAGAAGTTTTTTGTATTCAACTTGAGCGTCAGCATGACAAATTAGAATACAGAAAAAATAAATCATTTCAAATAAAAGTAAATGAAAAAGAAAAAGAAGAATTTATAAAACGCTTCCCTTTCACCCCAACTAATTCACAAAAAAAATCCATCCAAACTATTTTGGATGATATGGGCAGAACTTTCCCAATGTCTCGACTTTTAGAAGGAGATGTCGGCAGTGGCAAGACAGCTGTCGCCGCCACAGCCGCACACACGACAGTCAAACAAATTCCCAAAGGCCAAGGTTTTGGTAATTTGCAGGTCGCCTATATGGCACCAACTGAGATATTGGCGGCTCAGCATTTCGAGTCTTTTATACAGTATTTTAAGCACCTACCAATCAACATAGGCCTTATTACAGGCTCTGGTTGTCGCAAATTCCCCTCTAAGGTCAATCCAAGTGGATGGACGGACATTTCTCGCACTCAGCTTTTAAAATGGACAGCAGAAGGAATTATACCGATTCTGATAGGCACACATGCCCTCATTCAAAAAACTGTTAAATTTAAAAATCTGGCACTAGTGGTGATAGACGAACAACATCGCTTCGGTACAGCTCAAAGAAGAAAACTCGTTCGCAAAGACAATATCGCTCCTCATTTACTTTCCATGACAGCGACACCTATTCCCCGCACTTTGGCTCTGACAATTTATGGAGACTTAGATTTATCTTTACTTGATGAGATGCCAGCGGGCAGAAAACAAATAATCACAGAAATTATCACACCTCTAAAACGTGATGAAACTTATGAAAAAGTGAGAGTGGAATTAAAAAATGGTAGACAACTCTATGTCATCTGTCCTCGAATAGATGAACCCGATCCCGCTAAAGAAATGGCCGTACAAGCGAAGTCTGCGGTAGCGGAAGCGAAACGTTTAAAGAAAGAAGTATTTCCTGAATATGAAATAGGAGTGCTTCATTCAAAAATGAGTAAAGAGAAAAAAGAAAATGTGATGAAAGATTTTACCGATGGAAAAATAAATATTTTATGTGCGACATCTGTGGTGGAGGTCGGAGTGAATGTTCCTAATGCTACAATCATAATCATTGAAGGAGCAGAAAGATTCGGCCTAGCGCAACTTCATCAGCTTCGTGGACGCGTCATCAGAAGTAATTATCAAGCATATTGTTATGTTTTTGCTGATGCGAAAAGCGACAAAACTATTCAAAGGTTGAAGGCTTTAAAAACTGCCAAAAATGGTTTTGAATTGGCAGAATTGGATTTAACTTTAAGAGGTGCTGGAGAATTAGGAGGCACAAAACAATGGGGCATCTCAGATTTAGGAATGGAAGCAATAAAAAATTTAAAAATGGTAGAAGCCGCCCGCACCGAAGCCATTCGCCTCATCGGAGAAGATTCTGAACTCTCAAAATATCCCCTCCTTAAACAAAAGGTTCACGAAAAAGCTGGAGAATTCCATTTTGAGTAAGATTTATATTTTACTTATAAATGCAAAATTACATTTTCAAAAAAATTTTCAATTTTACCAGGTGCGGTCATTTCTCCTGGAGAAAGAACATTACCGCTTGCTTCATCAAAAAATATTCTCCTAACTTCATCTAGAATAGATTTTTTATCTTTTGACATTTTTAAAGCCTGTACAGCTAAAGTAACCATTTTGTCCATAGATTGGTCAACTTGAGTTTGAAGATGTTCAAGTTCGTCATCGTTTTTATTGTCGTGTCTTGTATATTTGGTGAATTCCCAACAAATGTTTTTGTATGCAGAAAATAATGTTTTAAATTCATTTTTGAAAGCTTCTTGATTAAATTGTGCTGGCAACTGCTCCATATTTAATATAGTAACATTTATTTATAATTTGTCCGCCCTCTAGGACTCGAACCTAGGACACGACGAGTATAAGTCGTCTGCTCTACCAACTGAGCTAAGGGCGGATATTAACAAATACACAATATCCTATTTCCCCATTAAAAACAACACCTTACGGAGGTTTACGGAGGTTAAACCTCCGTATCTTCTGCAAATTCAATACTATCTAGCCAACTATGTACAAATTCTCTAAAAGAAACTTCATTCTGAAAATAATCTGGGAAAACTGACTTATTTAAGATACTTCCTTCTACTCTATCAATGCCAGTAAAATCTAGATAACTAGAATAGGTATAAGTTGATAAAAATTCTTTCGCCTTTTCATTATTCTTAACTATTTTTTCTTTCCATTTTGTTTCAATAAGTTTTATTGGATTTAAGTGAATATAAGCATAGAGATATTTTAAATATTTATCTTCATCAACATGTCTAGCTTTAAAACTTCCCTGGAACAGAACACCCGATCTTTTATAGACCTTATTAAAATACATAGTATAAGCTGTCATTAGTTTTTGCATAAACAAACTTATACCTCCTTCAACTTTTTCCTTAAGTAGTAGATGAAAATGATTAGGCATTAAACAGTATGCACCAATATCTACTAAAGTATTTTCCCTCTTCAAATTAAACTTTTCTACGGAGGTTAAACCTCCGTAATTTCTAATTTCTATGGAAGAAGAATTATTACAGATAAAAAGAAGGAAAAGAAAACGCTCGTAATCTCTTTTGTTTAAAAAGATTTTTCTTTTTTCTACTCCCCTATTATAAATATGATAATACTCCTCTGGGGCAAAAACATAATCTCGTGCCATACAAGTATTATACACGGAGGTTTAACCTCCGTAAAGACTTAACTTTTTATTTCCAATTTCGCCTCCCCCTCCACTTTCTTCGGCATTATTCCATTGGCGATTATTATTTTGTTGTATTCTTCTTGTTCCAACGTCTCAACTTCGATAAGTTTATTGGCTATAGCATCTAAAGCTTTTCTGTGTTCTGTCAAAACTTTTTCTGCTGATTTTATTCCATCATCTATAATTCTCTTTACTTCAGAATCAACTTTCGTGGAAACTGTTTCCGAATATCCATCTTCCCTACTCTCTCCCCAACTTAATTTTCCTCCATCATTGCCTAATGTGACAGGTCCAATCAAGTCAGACATTCCCCAACGAGTGACCATCGCCCGAGCGAGATTGGTGGCCACTTGCAAATCGCTAGATGGACCAGTAGTAATATCACCGAAAATCATTTTCTCAGCCACATAACCACCGAGAGACATTGCGATGTCATCTATAAATTCTTTTTTGGATTGAAGTCTTTTTTCTTCTAATGGCAATTTCAAAGTGTAACCCCCAGCATTACCTCGAGCAATGATGGAAACTTTGTGCACTGGGTCTGCATGTGGAAGAACAGAAGCGACGAGCGCATGCCCCGCTTCATGATATGCAGTAATTTTCTTTTCTTTAACAGAAAGTAAGTGACTTTTCCTCTCAGGGCCAAGCATTACTTTCTCGATAGCGCGGATTAAATCAAATTGAAAAACTTTTTTACGATTCTCACGAGCAGCCAAAATTGCCCCTTCATTCATTAAAGAATATAAGTCCGCACCAGAGAATCCGGGCGTTCTTTCGGCAATTAACTTCAAATTTATATCTTCTGCTAATGGTTTCAATTGTGCGTGAATTTTTAAAATTTCTTCACGGTCTACACGGTCTGGCAAATCAAGTAAAACTTTTCTATCAAATCGTCCTGGACGGACAAGGGCTGGATCCAAGACATCAGGTCTGTTTGTAGCTGCCATGACAATCACTTTTTCATTTGGTTCAAAGCCGTCCATTTCAACTAGAATCTGGTTTAAGGTTTGCTCTCTTTCATCATTTCCTCCTCCAAATCCCCCTCCACGGGTGCGCCCAATAGCATCTATTTCATCCATAAAAATAATGGCTGGAGCTGCTTTCTTGGCTACTTTGAAAAGATCTCGCACACGAGAAGCTCCGACACCGACAAACATTTCCACAAATTCAGAACCAGATAAATGGAAGAATGGCACGCCTGCTTCTCCGGCCACAGCTCTTGCAAGTAATGTCTTACCTGTCCCTGGAGCACCGGTTAGGATAACTCCCTTTGGGATTCTGGCACCAATATCTAAAAACTTCTTTGGATTTTTTAAAAAATCCACAATTTCTTTCAATTCTTCTTTCGCTTCTTTACATCCAGCAACATCTTTGAAGGTCACCTTATTATTTTTATCATTCGGATCAGTGATTCGGGCTTTTGATTGGCCGAAGGTAAAGGCTTGCATGCCGGCACCTTTCACTTGTCGTGATAAATACCAAATAAAAAACAAAATAAAAATGACTGGCAAAATAAAAGGCGCTAAATTTACCAGCCAGTATCCAAAACCACTTTCGTTTTTCACTTCTATATTTGTCAGAGCTAACTGTTCCGGCTTTACTCCATAGTTAAATAAAGTTTGAGAAAGAGATGATTCAGTTTCTTTTTTAGAAATTTTTGTTGTATCGTCTTTATAAGTAATGGTGAGTTTTTCTCCTTCTACTACGATGCCTTTGACATCTCCTGATTGCACACTTTTTGCTAAATCAGAAATAGAAACTTCTGGGGTAATAGTTGAAGTGCTAGAAATCATCAAATAAAGAGCTGTAATGGTCATAAATATCAAAATAGAGCCTAAAATACTACCCGAAAATTTAGGGTTTTCTTTCCCTTTTTTGCCCTTATTTTTCTTATTTCCTTGGTCTTTTTGGTTTAAAAAGTTAAAATCCATGATTTCCAATCATAGCATAGAAAACTAAAAAATTAAAATTCTAGAAATATATTTCGTTGTGGAGATGCGGGGAATCGAACCCCGGTGCAGAAGATTTTTGCAAAGAAATCTACATGTGTGTTTCACTTTTTGTTTTAGATTAAAAAATTCTTAAGCGAACGAAATATTTTTTAATCGATTCCCTTTTAATTTTTTAGGAAAGTCAGGACCCACTTTCCCCTATCCCGATAATATTATGCCTTGCTCTTATATATCGGAAGTCTATAAGAGAGACACGAGCTTACGCGGTTGCGGAAACTCGAGCAAAAGCAAAATCCTTCACACCGAAGTATGGAGAAATTTTTGCAAATGCCTTAGAAGTCAATTTTGCAATTAACATTTGAACGAATTTTTACGAGATTACGTCCGTTCTCGACATGCATCTTTACAATAGATCTACTGTCTATGCCTTGCATCCCCAAATATTTTTTTATCAACGTTCTTTATATTCTCTTCTAATCTCGCGATCAGTCTCACGTTTTTTTATAGTCTCACGTTTATCTAGTTTTCTCTTTCCTTTTGCTAAAGCTATTTCTATCTTTATTTTTCTGCCCTTATTATACACTGAAATCGGCACTATTGTCAAACTCTTATTCTTCTCACTCTCGGCTAGCTTATCTATTTCTTTTTTTGTGAGTAAAAGTTTCTTATTTCGTAATGGATCATAGTCTTTGGGTATATTATTCGCCTGATAAGGTTCCACATTAGCATTTATCAAAAATACTTCCCCTCCCCGAACAACGACAAAGGCACCTTCTAGAGACATTTTTCCACTTCTTACAGATTTAACTTCCACACCTAAAAGCTCAATACCTGCCTCGTATTTTTCCAAAATTTCATAATTAAAATATGCTTTTCTGTTTCCTCCATAATTGGCCATATATACATATTAGCACATGCTTATAGTCTTATAAAAATTATGTTAAGATAAATAAATATGGAACAAAGACCAAAATTATCCGTAACTGGATATCGGTGGACTTTTGAAGAAAAACAAGATGGACAAGTGGCATTTGAATATGTTCGCTCTTTTGCCAAAATGATTAAAGAAAAATCAGGTGGTAAACAAGAAATAAAATTCATTGTTGGCAGAGATGCCAGAAAATCTGGGAGTAAAATATTCCAGGCTGTAAAAGAAGAATTAAATAGAGAAAATATAAAAATAACCTACGTTGGAATTATTCCTATCCCCTCAGTAATGTTGCTTACCAGAAAATTAAATTTTGATGGAGGAATAATGATAACAGCTTCTCATAATCCTCCAGAATACAACGGCGTTAAGTTTATTTTACCTACTGGTAAATTAACTAATGAAGAAGAAACAACCAGACTTATAGAAATAAGAAAAAATTTAAATGATGAAGAAAAAAAACCTATAGAGTTTACTGACGAAGAAGAAGAGAAAGTGGACAATAGCGAATTCCGAAAAATCCACATTGAAGAAATATTAAAAAATATAGATGTAGAACTTATTAGAAGTAAAAAATTCAAAGTGGCGCTAGATCCGATAAATAGTGGAGGCAGTATCATTACTCAAGAATTATTACGGGAACTTAATTGCCAAGTTTATGTTATAAATGAGAAACCTGACGGAAATTTTGCCCATATTCCAGAACCTTTGCCAAAAAATCTTGGGCAAATAGCTCAAGCGGTAAAAGAAAGTGGGTCAAACATTGGTTTCGCTCAAGATCCAGATGCAGACCGATTGGTTATAGTGAATGAAAAAGGCGAAGTAGTTTGGGAAGAACTTACTATCACTCTTGCTGTAAAAAGTATTTTGTCTAGAAAAGAATTTATTAACCAATCAAATAATGTTGTGACAAACTTATCAACAACTCAAACATTGAGAGATGTTGTAGAGAGCTATGGTGGTAAACTGTATCGTACCAAAGTTGGTGAAGCAAATGTAATTCAAAAAATGGAAGAAGTAAATGCAATCATTGGAGGAGAAGGTAGTGGCGGAGTTATGTATCCTAAGGTTGGCTATTTTCGTGATAGTCTTTCTGGAATTGGTTTAATTTTGGAACTCTTAGCTAGAGAAAATGAAAAAATATCAGAGGTGATAAATAGCCTACCGAAATATTTCATGCTGAAAGATAAATGGTCTGCAGTCGGAGAAAATTTAAGTGAAATATATTCAAAATTAAAATCTCATTTTAAAGAAGCCACAATAGATGAGCAGGACGGGCTCCGTCTTGATTTTCCTAATAATTCTTGGATTCATTTGAGGCCTTCTAATACCGAACCTATTATTAGGCTCTTTGGGGAAGCAAAAGACGAAAATTCCATAGAAGCTTTATTTAATGAAGCAAAGTTGACTTCTGGGCTAAAATAAGTTAAACTCTTCTTAGTTTTAAGTAGTAAAAACATCAATTGCGAGAAAGAATAAACAACCAAATAAGAGTGCGTGAACTTCGTGTTATAGATAGTGAAGGTCAAAATCTCGGTGTTTTAAGTATAAAAGAGGCATTAGAACTAGCCCAAAGTAAGGGTTTAGATCTGATTGAAATATCTCCAAATGCTATTCCACCCATCGCTAAGATAATGGATTTTGGTAAATATCAATATGAAGTAAATAAAAAATTGAAGAAAGCAAAGGCTGGTTCTAAACCCACAGAAACGAAGTCTATTCAAATAAAAATAGGCACTGGAGACCACGACTTAGAACTGAAAGCGAAAACTGCTTCAAAATGGTTAAAGGAAGGACATAGAATCAAAGTTGAACTTTTCCTTGCCGGACGTACAAAATATATGGATGAAAAATTCTTGAAAGAGAGATTGGATAGAGTGCTTCATTTAATTACAGAAGATTATAAAATATCTGATGCATATAAAAGAGGCCCAAAAGGTTTAATCACCACCATCGAGAAAAAATAATTTAAAAACTTATAAAAGATACAAATATATGAAGGGCATGAAAACAAACAAATCATATTCAAAAAGATTAAAACTTACCAAAAATGGAAAGGTCCTTTCTCGTAAACCAGGATTCAACCATTTTAATGCTAAACAATCTCGCACAACTCAATTGTCTGGAAAGAAAGGTCAAAGTTTTCTTATAAAGAATAAGCCAAAGAGCCACTTATTACCATTTAGTTAAATTATTTATGACAAGAGTAAAAAAAGGAGTACATGCATTAAAAAGAAGAAGAAGCGTTTTAAAACAAACGAAAGGTTTTAGACATGGACGAAGCACAAAAGAACGTCAGGCAAAAGAGGCATTGCTACATTCTGGTAACTATTCTTTCGCTCACAGAAAAGATAAAAAGTCACACAATAGAAAACTCTGGAATATCAAAATCAACGCCGGAGCTCGAGAACTCGGAATGTCTTATTCAAAATTAATCGGTGCGCTCAAAGCTAAAAATATATTACTTGATAGAAAAATCTTATCCGACCTCGCAGAAAACAATCCTACCGTCTTCGCTAGAGTTTTAGAAAATATAAAATAAATCTCAATAAAAAAATCCCCCAACGGGGGATTTTTTTATTTATGTTCATCTATTTTAGATTTTTTGACGAGAACAATTATATCTGCCACTAATTTTTTTATATCTTTACCGTAAATGATTTTATCATTGGGACGATGACCTTTAGCCACTATATCTTTCAACTCTTCACTTGTTTGCCAAGGTCCTTCTAAAACACCCATTGGTTTACCATCTTCGAAAGCAACAGTAAATTCGTGAATCGTACCGATTCTTCCAGGACCAAATATCACAGCATCAGAAGAACGAGTGAGCAAAAGATCTCGCCCTGGATAACCAAAACCGGTATAAGTGATTAAATCCATATAATCTATAGGCAATTTATAAACTTCTACATGCTCTTTTTCAGAGGCTGCAGGAGAAAAACCAATAGAAATGCCTCCTTCTTCTTTAGCTCCCATGGCCACCCAAAATGGGAAACCCGTAGTCGCTCCAGTGACCAAGACAGCTCCCTGACGAGCTATTTCTCTCCCCAATTCTTTTGCTATGTCTAACGTACCTAAACCAAAAGGAGCGGTATCAGCCGATCCAGAAACACATATTTTTATTTGATCATGTCCATGTTTATTGTAAGGACTTAATGAATTATCTTGCATGCTTTCAATTATACTATACTTTCTTCATTTATAAAAATAAAAGAAAAAACTTTTTAAGGGGTTTGGCGAGCGACGGCGAGCCAACTTCAGGACTTTTTTAAGCTTCAAAAAATCCGTACCGACAAAAAGTTTGTTTCTTTTGTTTTTATAAATACTTACAAAGTAATTACAACACTATCCCCTTTTTCTGGAGCAGAAGCATCAATTCCTAAATTGTCTCGAAGCCTTTGAACTAAAAACATAGCTGACTTCGGCTCACCCATGACTACAAAAACTTTTTTGACTTTATCTTGCATATCTTCCACAAAATGAAAAAGGCCGTCTCCATCTTTATGTCCTGAATATCCTAGAATTTTTTCAACATGTGCTCGTACATTCACTTCCTCTCCAGAAATTTTTACTTTTTTTACTCCTTCTTCTATCAAACGCCCTAATGTACCGGTAGACTGATAACCTGTAAGCAATATCGTATTGTTAGGATCAGGTAAATAATGTTTCTCGTGATGAACTATGCGCCCACCTGAAGACATTCCCGACCCCGCAATGACTATTTTAGGGTTAGGAGCATCATTAATCAACCTAGACTCTTCTGATTTCAGAGTAGAATGTAATCCAGGAAAATCAAATAGATATTTCTCATGAGACATCGCTTTTTGTGCTTCTTCATTAAAATAACTTCTAAACTGTTTAAAAACTTCGGTTAAACGAATGGCGAGAGGAGAATCAAAAAATATAGGCATCACTGGTATACGATTGTTTCCAACCAATTCATTAAGTTCAAACAGAAGTTCTTGAGAACGTTCAAGAGAAAAGGTTGGGATGATGAGTGTCCCCTTTCTTTTATAGTTGTCTTCAATAACTTTTTCCAATAGGCTTCTCCTGTCATTTCTAGATTCATGATTTCTATCTCCATAAACTGACTCCATTATTAAATAATCCGCATCTGTTATTTTTTCAGTATTTGGTAATAAAGGAGACGGAGAGTTCCCTAAATCTCCAGTAAAAAGAACCTTTTTACCATTATAAATAAACTCAACCATAGCTGACCCTAAAATATGCCCAGCATCTTTAAAAGATACTTCCAAATTTGGAGTTATTTGTATTTTTTCGTGATAATCAAAGGTCATCCATTGTGTAAATGCTTTACTTATATTTTCTTCAGAATATACCTTCCCTAAATTAAATTGTTTATTCTTCGACAAAATACCAGCCGTGTCTTCCAACATTGGCAATGTGAGTGCACGAGTAGGTTTCGTAGAATAAATCACCCCCTTGAAACCTTCATCAATTAATTTTGGGATTTTGCCGATATGGTCTATGTGTGAGTGAGTAATAAAAAGAATATCTATTGTTTTTGGGTCATAAGAAAAAGGCATCCAATTCACATCGTCTGCTATTTCAAAACCTTGGGTGAGTCCACAGTCAATCAATATTTTTTTGTTATCAATCTCAAAAAGAAAATTTGCTCCTGTGACACTTCCTGCTCCTGCACAAAATGTTATTTTAGCGATACTTGGCATTTATCTATTGTACCTTGTAGTGAAACTTTTTCAAAGTTCCATTACGGGGCGTACCATATTTTCTGAAATAAGGACAATTCTTTTTGCAAAATAAAAAAAAGCAAACAAACCCCCAGATAAATCAAAACAAATATCTGAAAGAGTATCCAGTGTATTAAAAAGGTCCCCTGTAATAACTCGGTCAATTATAATTTCAAATATTTCCCAACTTAAACCTACAAATAGTACGATCAAAAATACTTTCAAAACTGCCTTGAAAGAAAAATTTTTAGAAGGAAAAAAGTAAAGGGAGGCAAGCCCAAGCCAAAATCCTCCCAAGAAATGCATCGGCATATCAAAATACCAAATAGATGAGTACCAGTAAAATTTCATCGCCAAATAATTTAACAAAAAAATAAAAAAGATGAGAAAAATTAAACGTATCAAAAATTTTTTCTTGTCCATAAGAATATTATATGCTTTTTAAAAGAAAAAATCCCTCAGACTGAGGCCAGAGAGGATTTTTCTTAGGATTATTTCCAATGTATTACCATAGCTTATAGCTAAGTGGGTACTAGACACATAAGGCCAAGGCCTTGCATGATCGAAGCTCCCATAAAATATTGTTCTAGGTAATAATTGGAAATAACCCTATAATCAGTCTATGCCTTTTAAAAAAGTTAGCAACTAGACGAGGTTATTTTTTTGTTTTTGAATTAATCTTCTTCTCCAAAGCGCTTATATTTATAGATTTCTGCACTACCAAACCAATGTTTGATCTCGTGTTCTGCTTCTTCAGGTGTTTCTGAACAATGAACTATATTCATAACCGCTCTTTTTTCTTTATTAGCAAGCGCAGGAGAATCTATTGAAAAATCTCCGCGGATTGTTCCCATTTCTGCTTTGTAAGGCATTGTATCTCCTGCAATTTTTCGAACAACATCTACAGCATGTACTCCTTGTACAATCATTTTAACTAGAGGAGCACTTAACATATAATCCACTAACCATTTTCTTATACTTGGACCAATTTTGGCAGGCTCTGTGGTCCCAAAGTCTGTCAATGCGTCAAAACCATACTTTTCATAAGTGTTCATGGTTTTTTGCCCAAGCCTAGTAATCCACTCTTCGTTCTTTGGATAGTGATTGTCCATCTTATCAAAGGTGGGCTGAAACATCTCTAATGCTACGATCTTTAAATCGCGTTGTTCAAAACGTTTAATAATCTCTCCGATAAGGCCTTTTTTGACCCCATCTGGCTTTATCATTACATATGTCTGTTCTTCTTTTGGATGTTTCATAAAACTAATTAAAAAATAAAATTATAATAAATCTATCCTAGCAGATTTTTGCAAAAAATTCAAACCTATTTTTTATTGCATCGTAGAATACCTTGCCATGATTTCTTTCTCCACTTCTTCTCTATCGCGTCCGTATTTCATATAAGAAAGTTGTTTTAGATTATCTACAATTTCCGGATTACCATTTTCCGGTGGCAAAGTTTTTATATTGAAAGGTTTCGTCGGCTGGCCGTGCACAAGCATACTCATATAGGCATTGTAATTATCAAGTTTGGTAATATCTTGGGCACTAAAGATTGGTTTAAATTTTGGCTCAAGAAAAGTCGCATCATCTGTCCCCACACGAAAGACAGCCATGGAGCCGACGTTACCAAAAACTGCATTTTTTATATTTTCTTCAAGTTGTGTGATATATTGGTGAGCAATGTTTAAAGATAATCTGTATTTACGAGCTTCAGATAAAATAGAAGCAATAGAATCAGTCGTCACATTTTGAAATTCATCTATGTAAAGATAAAAATCATTCATCGGCTTACCAAACATGTCTACTCTTGAGAGTGCAGCCATTTGAATCTTGCCGACAAGCACGAGACCAATCAAATTTGCATTGATATCTCCAAGTCGTCCTTTAGAAAGATTGACTAAAAGTATTTTCTTCTCATCCATTATTTTTCTAAAGTTGAAAACTGAGTTTTGTTGAAGTACGACTGGACGCATTATGTCATTTGAAATAAAATTATCAAATTTAGAAGAAATATATGGCACAAAGTTCGCTAGCGATTGATCTCCCGTTGTCTGTTCGGCAGAAACCCAAAATTGTTTGATGATTGGGTTCTTGCATTTAGCAATTTTCATATCTCGGAATTCTTTATCCGCTAAAACTCTGGTAATTTCAAGCAAGGTTGAGCCTGATTCCGGGTCTTCCATCACAAGAAAGGCACTATTTCTAAAATATTGTTCGAACATTGCTCCGCCTCCGACTTTCATATCAAAAAGTTTATTAAATATGCCCATCATTTCATTAACTACGAAAGTCTTCTGTTCTGGATATTTTGGGTCATACTCTAGCATGTTAAGCCCCATCGGTCGCATAGTATAAGCTGGGTCAAAATAAATGACATCATCAATACGTTCTTTCGGAATACGAGAAAGAATAGTTTGAATATCTGTGCCGTGTGGGTCTATATAACAACAGCCATCGCCATTTTTTATATCTTGAGTAATCATATTGAGCATAATATTTGTTTTACCTGTACCCGTCTGACCTATAACATAGAAATGCCTCATTCTGTCTTCTCGTGACAAATGAACTATAGTGTCTTTGCCTCTGTAACTATTCACCCCTAAAACAATTCCTTCTTGTCCCATTTCAAGAGGAGCCGGAGCGATGCCAGCTTTTGCTTCTTTCAATTGAGGTTGACTACCGATACCGACTGGGAAATGAAAAACAGAAGAGAGTTCTTTTAGATTCATCGGCAAAATTTTGTCACTAGAAAATGTACGATAAGAAAAATCATGAAAAAGTTTTCTTAAATCATTGCCTTTCAATTTTTCAAAAACAAAAGAGTTGCTAGCTGGCTCAGTAAATTGATTGAAGGATGATTCTATCTCTTTTAATATCCCCTCTGCCCTTTCACTCTCCTCTGCAGAAGTGATGATACGAATATTGGCTTTCATAATGGTGCTTTTCATTTTATTAGCTATTTTTTCTGCTGCTCCTTCGTCCACAGCACGCCTCCCGGGCATATGTTTGTTTTCACCTTCTTCTTTCTTCTTAGATCCACCTGTAAATGTATCTACCAACTCTCTCCTAAACTTATAAAAACCATCATCAGCATATTTGATAGACATTCCTTTTTTGACATCATGCAAAATCGCACTGAATTGATTGATAAATTTCTCTCCAGCAGGCGCCACTACGAGTTGTATAGCTGCTCCTTCGCCTTGCGTCTTTAATTTTGAAAAAACATTCAAAATAATATTCATTGGGTCGTGATCTATCTGGTCATAAGTCTTTATCGGAAGTACAGAACGTTCCGTAAAGCTCGCATAAGCACCCGCCGAACCACCACGCTCATTAAAAATATTGTAATCATCTGACACTTCGTGGACTTTCGCATCATGATAAAAAGAAAGCACTTGTTTTTCAAAAAGAGAAAGATGTTTGTTTGGTACCCCAGCAAACACGACAACTTGATCGGATGCATTACTGAGCGCCACTTCTAGAGTGAAATAATTTTCTTTTTCATTATTCTTTCCTTCAGAGATAGATTGCATGCCAGCATAAAATTGCTCCATCGCACCGATAAAATCCTTAAAACCTTTTTGCTTATCTGCTTCTTCTCTAGGAGGAGGAAGAGTAATTTCAAAAAGAGTCATGTTTAATGATTTATAAAGAGGAGTACCTGTTTTTATATCAAACAACTTTCCACCTTTTAAGTACTGAATGAGTATTCGATGAAAATCGTCATCTATATGTGGACTATTCATTTTTTCTACGACAGCCAGAGCGTTGCGTACTCCTTTAGTGATGACGATTCCTAAAAGTTCCTCCATTATATTGTCGTGTGATTCTGGTTTTAATGCGAGAACGATACTTTCTACTTCTTTATTTTTTATAACATTGTCTTTATGTATAACTTCTTCAATCGGTTTTTCTTTGTAAGCATTGACAACTTCTTTAACTGCTTTTTCATTTGCATCTTCATGGCCTCTATCAATGAGTTCTTGTTCTTTTCTTGCAACATGTGCACGCAAATAGTTCAACTCTTCTTCTGGAGTTTTAAATTTTGGAGCTTCATTTAAAAATGCTTCCGCCATGATTTAATTATATCACAAATAGGCACTAGGCTTTAGGCACTAGGCGCTAGCTTTTTAAAAAGTAAATAAAAAAATAATTAGCTAGTTGCCTAAAGCCTAACGCCTAGAGCCTAGTTAGTATTTCTGGCTCACCGTCGGTAATTAAAATAGTATGTTCAAAATGTGCGCTTTTTTTGCCATCAGCAGTACGAAAAGTATATCCATCTTTATCCAAGACAACATTTTTCGTCCCATTGTTGAGCATCGGTTCTATTGCTATGACCATACCTCTCACAAGCTTTGCCCCTGTGTTTGCTTTTCCGAAATTTGGTACGTAAGGGTCTTCATGAATAGCTTTTCCGACACCATGCCCAGAAAGAACTTCCACAATACCGTATCTGTGGGGTCGCACAAAATGCTCTATGGCAGAGCCGATATCCCCAATCCTATTTCCTCCCATAGCAGCGTTGATACCCACATCTAGGGCCTGTTCTGTCGTTCTAATGAGCTTTGCCGAGGCAGCACTTACTTCTCCGACGGGTACAGTGAGGGCCATGTCGGTAAAAAGGCCATTATGTTTGAGTCCTAAATCAATGGAAACAATATCCCCTTCTTTCAAAATTCTGTCGGCACTCGGTATTCCATGAACCACTTCATTATTTACAGAAACACAAAGAGAAGCTGGATAAGCAAAATCTGCACCTTCTGGTTTGTAATTTAAAAAAGCTGGTTCGTCATCCATATCTTTTATCAATTTAAAAGCATAACTATCTAAATCTTTTGTGGAAATGCCGGGCTTCACTATTTCTTTCACTTTGTACAAAACAGTAGCGAGCCTTTTCCCGCCTTCTCGTAATATTTCTATTTCTTTTGGTGTTTTAATTATTATTGCCATCCCGATACTAAAATTTTATTAATAATATTTATCTTTATGCCACGTACTCAAAAATTTAGTACGGGACAGGTATATTTTTAGTAGACTTCCTGATTATAGCATCTCTCACAATAAATAATCTCCGGTCTATCTGGGGAATAAGAAGTCTCAAACTCATTAGCACATCCTTCCTTCATACAATGTCTATGCCAGAGTTTAAGAGGATTTCTTTGTTTAAGTCTATTATAGTGTCTACAGTTAGGACATAAGTGTGGAATGGGTAGATTCATTCTTTTATAGAAGGATAGTTCATCTGGTATGATTTTGAAGGCTTCAGTACATTGTTCATTACATTTACCTTTATGTTCACATTCTATGACTTTATTGATGATAGAATCATCTACTTCTTTGATGTTATTAGGAATATCTTCATTTTTGATATCTATTTGATAGTTTCTTTCTTCTTTCTCTTTCCAACTATATCCTTCCTTTAGGGCTTCTTCCTTAGTTAAGGGGAAGTATTCTTGTGCTATGGTTTCATTGTAGGAAAAGGGACTTAATTCAGATGGAAAGAACTCTCCATACTTATATATTCTTCCTTTTTTATCCACATAGGGCATATCGTTCATGTGCTCTATGATTTTGGGAACCAAAGCTTCGTATTCTTCTTTTGTATATTGTTTGTTTAGGATGCAGTATTGCTTGGAGCGGAGACCGATGCAGGCGAAGAGGTCGTGGGACCCCGAGCAAAAATCGGAATAAGTAAGTTCATTTGAATCTCCACATGTGTTAGAAAACTTCGTTTGATTCGTCTTCCAAAAACCGAGGTATTCATAACAAAGTTCCATAAATTCACAATAGTTTGCATCATATACATCTTTCCCATCTATCATTCTAATACAATATTTTTGATCATCACATCTTTTCACATCAAAACATTCATGTACATTTTTTGACTGAATAATATTATTTCCAGAAACATTTTTACATTGTAATTCTACAGCAAATTTATGTGGAATGGTTGCTTTAAGTTTCAAAAATTCCTTTTTTATTTTTTCAAGACCTTCTTTTGTATCTAGTAATAATTTATCTTTTTTATCTAAATATTCTTCTCTTGTATAAGTTTTATTAAAAATATTATATTTCTGTCCACGAAGCCCTACACAACCTATACAATCTTGGCAGTTTTTACAATCAAAACAATAGACAAGATCAAGCGAATTTGAACATTCTTGAGAAAAAATAGAATGTGAAAGTTTTTCACAATCAATACATTCATAACAATATTCAGATTCCCGAGCAAGATAAGTGTCTACACAATATTTTGATTCATATGGTGAACCATATAAACAATTTTCTACATCAATAGAACCGAAGCACAGATAACATGCTTTACCGTCTGCAAAATAATTACAATAATCACAATTTTTTGCATTTGATATAATCAGTGCTGGTCTTGGTGTTTTATCTAAAAGTTTTTTAAATTGGGAGAAAAAAGTTTTTTCAAAATCATAATTTATTCTGAAATCTATAGGATTCCATTTATCTCCCCACCAACAATCATGACAATAAACTGGGAAAGATTTATCTTTTGAATACATTGAGATAATTTGTTTCTTGCATAATTCACATACACGATGGTATAGGGTCCTTTCATTTCTCGCTGAAAAACGTCTTTGCAATCTGCATTCCGGACAAAAAGTGGGCGGAGGAACTTTTATCTTTTCATAAAAAGAAAAGTCGTCTGTCTCTATTGTGAAGTCTTTCTTGCAATTCTGACAAGATTTTATTTCTTTTTGCATTTTATTAATTTAATCTAATTTTTTACTAGAGCCTAGTGCCTAAAGCCTAATGCCTAGTCTATATCCCCTCTTTTTTTAGTTCTTCTAGGAGTTCGCGGGCTTTTTTGGAAAGTTTGTTGGGTACTTTTATTTTTACTTTTATATACAAATCTCCGGCTTTACCATTTTTTATCGCTTCACCACCTCCCGTCATTCTAATCATTTCTCCATCGTGAATATTTACTGGCACATTTACAGGAATCTCTACTTGTTTACGCAAAACTCCTTTGCCTTTACAGACATCACATTTTTCTTTTGGTACTTCCCCAGAACCTAAACATTCTTCACAAATTTTGGTACTTGAAATATTTCCTAGAATCGTTCTTCTCACTTCGCGAATATGCCCTTGACCATTACAATATTTACAAGTTTCCATTTTAGTGCCAGGTTTTGCACCAGAACCATGACAAGTGTTACAACTAGAAGTTTTAGTAATTGAAATTGTTCTTTCCGTCCCTAAAATTGCTTCCGAAAAAGAAATTTGTATTTCTGTAGAAATGTCTCGTCCGCGTCTTTGTTCACGTCTGCCTCCACCCATTCCTCCAGTAAAAAAATCACTGAAGATATCGTTTAGATTTCCAAAGTCAAAATCTCCACCATTGCCTCCTTGAAAACCACTAAAATCCCATTGTCCGCCTCTGGAGGAAAAACCTCCAAAACCGCCTTGAGAAGCTCCGTAGCCACCAGCCCCCATATTTTCAAAATTAGAGCCGTATTGATCGTATTTTGCACGTTTAGTGTCATCGGAAAGGACCTGATAAGCCTCGTTTATCTCTTTAAATTTGGCCTCATTACCCTCCTTTTTGTCGGGATGGTACTTCTGGGCCAATTTGTAAAAAGCCTTCTTAATTTCATCTTTAGAAGCGCCTTTTTCAACACCTAATGTTTTATAATAGTCTTTTTGCATAAGGTTATTATACAGGCTTTAGGCTTTAGGCGCTAGGCTCTAGCTTTTAATTAATCAAGCTAATGCCTAAGGCCTAGTTGCCTAGGGCCTAGTTATTTATATCATAGGTTCTGCTTCCTGAGAAGCCACCTTTTTTGTTTCTGTTTCAGAAGTTTTTTCTTCTCCTTCACTTTTATTTTTCTTCCCTTTTCCTTCAATTATTGCTTTCTCTTCTGCACTTCGGATAATCGTTGCCTCTTCTTCTTCAATAAGTTTTTGTGCGTCACCTTTGGAGATTGAATATTTCCTGCGAGATGCATCTAAAATTTCTTGACGATATGAAGGATGAGTCGGAGGTAAAACTCTCAAAGATTCTGCAGAAAATGGATCGTAAGATTCTCCGTCAATAGTCATTTTGATATAAAATTCTGCCACAGCCAAGTTAATCATATCTTTCACACCGAACAGAGGCTCGAATTCTGGTTTTAATTTGACGGCATCTTCTCCACCGACTCTGAAACAAATGAGACTTCCTGTGTTTCCGAGCACTGCGTGTTGCACTTGTGGAATAAGCTGTCCGATGTACTGGTGCGCTATTGTCAGATTAAGAGCATATTTTCTAGCTTCTGACAAAATGTTTTCAAATGTTTGAGTGACAATGTTGTGGAACTCGTCTATGTACAAATAAAAGTCTCGACGTTCTGCTTCTGGAATACTTGCACGCTCCATTCCAGCTTGTTTTATTTTCGTCAAGAACATTGAACCGAAGAAACTTGAATTTTCTTCTCCAATGCGTCCTTTGGAAAGATTAATGAAAATGATTTTCCCTTCATTCATTAAGTCGCTGATATCTATTTTGTTTTGTTTCTGTCCGAAAATATTTCGGAGCAATGGGTCAGAGAGAAATTGTCCGAGTTTGTTGACTAGCGGAATGATAGCGTCCGTATCAAACTTCTCGGACCAATCCGCGAATTCAATAGCGAAGAATCTTTTAACCATGTCGTCAGTAATATACTCCACCACTTTCTGTCTGTAATTTCTGTCCGTCAACATTGAAATCATTCCGCGCATTGTGGCATGAGGATAATCAAGAAGTGCAAGGCAAGTGAAACGGAAAACGTGCTCTAAACGAGGAGTCCAGTTTGCTCCGAATTGTTTCTGCAAGACTTCGATTAAACCTTGAGTCAATTGAAACTTGAACATAGGATCGACATTCGCAAGCGGATTGAAGGAAGCTGGAAATTCAACATCTCCCGGGTCTATGACACAAATATCTTCTATGCGCTCTTTCGGAATATAATCAAGCATCGCGTCTATGACATCTCCGTGTGGGTCTATCAGACAAAGCCCGTGATTGTAAGTGACATCCTGACGGATAAGGAGCTCCAAGAGCTTCGTTTTACCAACGCCAGATTTTCCTACTATATATAGGTGTCTTCTACGGTCTATGCGTTTAATACCAAAGATAAATTTCTTCTCTTCTAGAGAAGCCACATAATTTGTGCGCCCAATAAAAGAAACCTCCTCAGGTTTAACTTTTCCAAATACTGGTAATTCTGGTGGAGGTGGTCCATATTTGATTATTTGCACTCGGTTCTGTCTTAACATATATATTTATTTTACTACAAAATTGGCTTAAATTCCACACCTCACCCCAGCCCCTCTCCTTAGTAAAGGCGAGGGGTTTTTAGTATACTTCTTTATTATAACAACTCTTGCAATATATAATTTCTGGGCGTTCCGGTGCATAGCTTGTCTCAAATTCATTCTGGCATCCTTCTTTCATGCAATGTCTATGCCAGAGCTTAAATGGATTTTCTAATTGCAAACGTTCCTTTCTTCGACAATAAAAACATTTTCTAGGTATTGGAATTAAGTATTTTTTATAAAAAAGAAATTCATTTTTTGTAATTTTATAATTTCGATTACAAAGATCACAGGCTAGTACTTCATCTAATATAGATTCTTTAACTTCTAAAATTGAATCTTCTATCTGTTCTTTTTTAAGAGTTTCTTTATTTATTGTTTTTTGTACATCATCCCACCATTTGAAACCATTATTAATTGCTTCTTCTTTGGTTAATGGAAAATATTCCATAGCTATAGTCTCATTGTATCCAAAATGTGATAATTTAGCAGGAAAAAATTCTCCATATTCTCCTGTTTTTTTCATATGTTCAATCAGTTTGTTTCTTAATTTAAAATACTCGTTTTTTGAATATTGTTTGTTTAAAATACAATATTCTCCATGTTTGATAGCAGAACAACCAAATAGGTTTTTTGATGAATGGCAATTTTCAACATAGCTTGATTCTTGGCTTTTTAACGAATAAATAGAAAATAAAACTTGAAAATCGTGATCTGATGTGAGACTTTCATAAGACTCTGAACTTTTTCCACCAGGAGTAAGATCATAACTATCTTTTATTTCATTACTTCGCCAAATAAATCGTGAATCTTCTATTGCGCGGGACCAAAAAACATCTTTGGAATTTTTACTGTTTATTAAACCCTGTCCAGAGCATTTTACGCAATTTAATATGTCGGCAAATCTTCTAATCTGCTTTTTCATAAATTCTGTAAACTCTTTTTTTGCTTTTTCTGATCCTGAATATGTTTCAAGATGATAATCTGCTAATATTTTTTCATATTTCTCTTTTGTATATTGCTTGTTCAAAATACAATATTTCTTTTGGCGTAAGTTTGCGCACATGAAACAATTAGAACAACCCTTACAATCATAACAGAAAGAACAATCGTTGAGGGCAGAAGAATAGTAGCAATTTCGGCAATTGTAACAATGTTCCAAAAAAATTCCTTCATAAATAATTTGTGAGTAATGAAAAATACCAAGACTGTCTACGACATCACTTGTTTCTGGACCTCCTATACTATAGCCATACATACAATCTTTGATAAACCAAGACATGGAGACCATGTAACAATTTTTAGCAAAAGTTACATTTTCTGTATATTCACAGTTTAGACTACCGATACCATCATCATTAAATAATGAGGGTAAGGGTACTTTGTCTTGCAATTTTCTAAATTGTTCAAAAAAAGGTCGAGAAAAATCTAAATCCTGAGCATAACTTTTTGGATCCCATTTATCACTCCACCAACATTTATTACAATATACTGTAAGCGACTTATCTTTATGATAAAGAGAAATTATAAGTTTTCCACACAAATCACAATTTCTGTTATAAAAAGTTATATCGTTACGCCAAGCCATTCTCCTTTGCTGTCTACATTCCGGACAAAAAGTCGGAGGGGGAACTTTTATCTTTTCATAAAATCCAAAATCATCTGACTCGATAGTGAAGTCTTTCTTACAGTTCTGGCAATTTTTTGTTTCACTTTTATATTCCATAATTCTTCATACCTACATACTCCAGTTTGTAAGGATGTTATTTTTAGTATACCTCTTTGTTGTAACATTTCTCGCAATAAACTATTTCCGGTCTGTCGGGAGCATAGGCTGTCTCAAATTCATTCATACATTTTCCTGAATGCTCGTGATTCTTTTTTTCGCACATACAAGTCCTGTGCCAAAGCTTCATCGGATTTCTTTTTCTCAATCTTTCTTCGTGTCGACAGATAAAACAAAGCCGTGGTAAAGGCACTCCTAGTTGACGATATAAACTCAATTCATCTTTTGTTATTTTATATGCACCCAAGCAACGATCTATACATTTCCCTTCATGTTCGCAACCAATGATTTCATTGGTAATTGATTCTGGAATATCTTCTAAGCTATCCATTATATCTTTAGCTTTCATTGTCGTGACATATTCACTTATTTTTCTGTCTCTCCATTTATATCCCCTTTTTATTGCTTCTTCTTTAGTTAAAGGAAAATAATCTTGGGCCACTGTTTCATTGTAAGTAAAAGTTGAAAATTCCGCAGGGAAAAACTCTCCATACTTATAGACAATTCCCCTCTTGTCAACATAAGGAACATCGTCCATCTGCTTTTTTATTTTAGGAATGAGAGCTTCATATTCTTCTTTAGTGTACTGTTTGTTTAAAATACAATATTTTTTACTTCGAAGTCCGATGCAACCAAATAAATTGTCACAACCATGGCAATTGAAAGCATATTCAATATTATTAGAACTATAAACCACACTAGTGAAAAGATTACGGAAATTTCCTATGCCAGTGTTAAATGCTTCATATATCATTTCGCCTTCCCCTATCCCCGGTCCTGAGTCATAAACATCTTTTGCATAAAGAGCAACCCAGTGTATATATTTCGAATCTTCAATTCGTGTTCCTGATGCATCAAAACAAAACTTACAATTTTTTACCCCATCTAGATTATCTCCTGTAGAATTCACCATTTTAGAATAATTAGCAAAACGATGTATTGATTTAATATAAAGTTCATTAAATTTCTTTTTTAACTCCAAAATGGTTTTATAACTTTTTAAATTTATTTTTGCTAAGCGACTTAAATATTCATCTCTACTTAGTTGCTCATTCCACATACAATATGATTTATTGCGAAGATTTGTACAACCAAAACAATTTGTACAACCATGACAATCGTACAAAAAACATGAATCTACACAACTTTTACAATTAAATGAATATCTAGTTCGATAACAATCAGTGCAAAACAAACAATCATAACAAAGTTCACAACGATAACAAACATAAAGATCTCCGCAATCTGTCGTATACGAAATTCTATTAGAATAAAAAGTTCTATCTATTCTCCAAGAACCAGAACACATATAACTGTCTTTACTTCCTTCAGCTACATTACAATAATCACTATTGGTGGCTTTTATATTTGAAAGACATTGAATAGGGCTACTATTTCTCAATTCCTCCCACTGTTTAAAAAATGGTTTAGAAAAATCATATTCTTTACCGAGGGAAATAGGGTCCCATTCATCTCCCCACCAATATTTAGAATCAACTACTTTTAATTTTTCATTAGGATGAATAAAAGAAATCAACATTTCATCATGCCCTGGAGCATCACATTTTCTTCTAAAGAAAGACATTTCGTTTCTCCAACACAAACGGCGAACGGTCCGACATTCGGGACAGAAAGTCGGCGGAGGAACTTTTATTTTTTCATAGAATAAAAAATCTTCTATTTCTAGAGTGAAGTCTTTCTTGCAGTTCTGACAATTTTTGACTTCTTTTTTCATAACCTTCTGCTAGTTATTATTCCAAAATTTTTCTTAAAACATCTTCTGGAACTTCTTTAGAATTTATTTTAGGAGGTGTAGGTATAGCAATTTCCTCTTTCTTTTCTTCCACTTTTGGAACTTCTTCTGTTTTTATATTAGTAGATTGAATAAAATTCTTTAACTTATCCATGTCTTCCTTACTTGCAGATCTATCTTTTAAGGTATTATTGGAAACCGGTTTATTATTCTTTAATTCATCTAGTGAAATGGAAGGTTCTGGTATTTTTTCAACTTTTTTTATTTCTGGTTCTATTTTTTTCTCTTCTTTTTTATTGTCTAAAATTTTATTTTCATTGAGTGTCTTATTTAAAATTTCTCTCAATGCTAGATTTTCTTTTGGTTTTTCTTTAACAAAAACTTTCTTAATTGCTGAAAACATTTTTGGACGTGCTGAAGCTGTCGTAGATATGGTAGAAGTTTCTTTAGTTGGAATTTTTTTCTGATATTCTTGTGTTAAAGGTTTATCTACTCTTTCTGGATATCTTTCATCTTCCCCGTTTTTATCTTTTGATAAGAATTCAATACCCAAATCAGACAATGGTTTATAAAATTTACTTTCATCTTGTTTAATCTGTTTAATAGAACCGGCAAGTGGCTTTAATTCCCCAGATTTTATTTTAGCAATACAATCTTTACAATATACTGCCCTGCCTGCTTCTGGTTTGAAAGGCACCATTGTTTCTTTCTTACAGATAGAACATACAGCTGGAAACTTCTCTACTCCGCCTATCGCATTGTCGTCACCGACAGACATACCACTCCAATCATTTATTTCTCTTTCTACCACTTCTCTTGGACGACAATAGAGCTCGCGGGAAGTTTTAATAACTTCGTCTTCAACTTCTTTATTTCCAGATTTAACCATAGGTGGTAAGGTTTTTGCAGAAAATGGGCGTGAGGTTATGCCATCTATCATCAGCTTTAAATAAATTTTGAAGTTTGGTAAATTCACAATATCTTGAGGCACAAATTCTGGTTCAAATTCTTTTTCTAAAAATTCTGCATCATCTGCACCCACTCGGAAAACTATCATCGTACCAACGTTACCGAAAATGGAATCTCTGACGCTAGAATTTTTCTCCGATATGAGCTGAGCGGTATATTGATGAGCCACCGTCAGATTCAATCTATATTTTCTAGCCTCAGACAAAATACTAGCGAAAGCATCCGTCACGAAATTTTGGAATTCGTCTACGTAAAGATAGAAATCTTTTCTTTCATCTTCTGGGATACGTACACGTTCCATGGCAGCAAGCTGAATCTTAGTGATGATCATTCCTCCTAGAAGCGAAGAGTTATCCTCACCGATGCGTCCTTTAGAAACATTCACCAAAAAAATTTTTCCTTCATTCATTATGTCAAAAATATTTATTGTGCTTTTTGATTGACCGACAATATTTCTGATGATGGATGTGGAAAGAAATTGCCCGACTTTATTTTGGATAGGAGCAATAGCTTCATTTCTAAATTTATCCTGCCAAGCTTCATACTCGTGAACCCAGAAAGCTTTTATAACAGGGTCTTTTAAATTTGAAATTATTTTCTGACGGTAATCTTTGTCCACCAACATTCGGGGTATGCCTAAAAGCGTCGAACCCGGAGTATCAAGCAATGCCAAAATCGCATTATTTAAAATATATTCCATACGAGCACTCCAAGCATTCGCCCAAATTTTTGTGAAGATGCCCATCAATCCTGAAGCGACTAGATGCTTGTATTTCGGGTCAATAAGTTCCAAGACGTTAAAACCGATATGGTGTTCCGTGTCGGCTGGATTGAAATAAATAACATCTTTCATGCGATGTGGCGGAATAGCCGATAAAATAGCTTCAACATTTTCTCCATGCGGGTCAACCATACAAACACCGTCACCATTTTCAATGTTCTGGATAATCATGTTGAACATTAGGGCAGATTTACCGGTACCAGACTTTCCGAGAATATAAACATGCTGGCGTCTATCTTTACGTTTAATGCCAAAAAGCACATTTTTGTCTCTATAAGTAGTGTAACCAATATAGGTGAGTTCTTTATTTTTAGGTATTTCCTTTAATTCCATTCTGTAGTGAATTATACCCCAAAATTAAATTTTTATCAAAACAAAAAAACTAATTTATTGGGCTAGAAAAACACTCAATAGAAAAATACCTTTTATTTTTCAAACACTGAAGTATAACTCCATTATTTTTATTTTCCTTGATTAGTGAATCTAGGTCGTCTTTTCTATAATAATCTTTTTGAAGATCATTTGAGTACTTAAGGATTTCTTGTTTGATCTCTATTTCTTTATCTTGTATATCTTCATTTTTTGCATAAGAAAATAGAAAAATTCCAGATATTATAAATAAAACTTCTAATAAAATAAAAAATGTTCTCGAGAGTCCTAATTTTTTATTAATTATAAAATCAAATATTGAAACTAAAAAACTCATAGAACTAAGTAAAATTAAAGTCAGCCCAGTAATAGCATGCCAATCTCTATATGACCTAAAAACTTGAAAATCGATGGAAACAAAAGTAAATAAAGCAACAAATATTCCTAATGTTTCAATCACTGATAATTTACTACTTTCTATCTTTTTATCATATTCTAATATTTTTTCATCTATTTTGTCTATTCTACGATTAAAACCTTCTTCAAAGGACGCTATGTATTTTGTATATCCTTCAATGGTTAAATATTGATGCTGAACAGAAGTATCTTTGGGTACTTCAATTATCTTTGTTTCTGTCTCCTGAAAATTTTCTTTATTTTCTGATTCCATATATTTTACAAAAGAATTTGTTCTGACTTAGAAATAGCATCTCTAATAAAATTAGTTAAAACCTTATCTTTAAAAGAATTTTTTGATAAATCTTCTAAAAGAGTATTAATATCTCTCATTATAATAACTCCTTTTTTTTGACTTCCATTTTTTTCATCTTTTATAAACCCACTTTCATACATCTGAGAATTATTAACGTTAACTCCAGATAAGTTAATAACCTCATTAAAACGAATTACTATTTGTGTTGGATTGATAGTTGAAATCACTTTTTTATCAAAAAGATTTTTTAATTCTTCAATGGTAATTTCTTTAAACGTAGTAGTAACAACACCTATTCTCCCAATTTCAACAGAGAGGCCTGACAAAACATTAAGTATATTAGGGAAAAATTTTTCAAAGAAACTTGAATCAGTAGAGAAAAAATCAATTCTATTTATTGCAAGATTTATATCTACACTACTTGATTTAATAATTAACCTTGGAATTTCAGGCGGCATATTAGCAGGAATTCCTAATTGAGTTACTACACCATCTCCAAATTCTTTTTTTATTAAAAGTGAAGCTTTTTCAAGTTGATCAGAATAATTTGATTTAAAGAAGAGACTTATTTGCAATTTAATAAATTGTTTTGCCATGTTATTTATTATCTCCTGGTTCTTTTAAATCGGCCATTTGAATGGGACTTTGTATTTGTGGTGGAGTCATATCAATTTCTCCAAATTGTTTCTCGTAGTTTTGAACTTGTCCATTAATCCACATTGCTATACTTTTCATAACTTGTGGCGTAGTCGCAAAAGAATCAAGACTATTTCCAGAGGTTATGGCAAAAGTAAAAAATTCTTTTCCGTGAGCCCCAAAGGCACCATCACAAAACTTTTTTGGTAATTGATTTATGTCTATTTTTGTTGGGTCAATCATATTTTTATTTTTTCTTATTACTAATAATAAAACTAACAATAATTATACTACACTTTAGGAGCTTCCCCTTCTCCTTTTTCGTTTTCCTTGTATTCTGCATCATGAACTTCGGGATTTTGTTCTTCCGGGGCTTGAGCTGGAGGAGTTTCAGCGCCAGCTTTATTCATTGCTTCACCGATTTTGGACATCTCATTTGAAAGTTCTTCTGTTGCTTTTTTAATAGCTTCAGAATCTGTTCCATCTTTTACACTTCTTAAAGCAGTTATTTTTGCATTTACATTATCTTTTACATCTGCAGGGATTTTTGCTTCATTATCTTTCAACGCCTTTTCGGCAGTGTAAATAATCATCTCTGCAGTATTTTTTATGTCAACAATTTCTCTTTTCTTTTTATCTTCTTCAGCGTGAAGCTCTGCATCTTGTTGCATTTTTTTAATGTCTTCTTCCTTAAGTCCAGAACTTGCTTCAATTTTAATTGATTGAGCCTTACCTGAAGCTTTATCTTTTGCAGTCACATTCAATATTCCGTTTACATCAATATCAAATGTCACTTCTACTTGTGGCATACCACGTGGTGCTGGTGGAATTCCATCTAGAATAAAGCGCCCTAGAGATTTATTGTCAGTAGCCATTGGGCGTTCTCCTTGAACGATATGAATTTCTACAGAAGTCTGATTATCAGCAGCGGTTGAAAATACTTGAGATTTTGAAGCTGGAATAGTTGTGTTTCTATCAATTAATTTTGTAGCAACTCCCCCTAATGTTTCAATACCAAGAGAAAGTGGAATAACGTCAAGCAATAGTACATCTCGTACATCTCCTGCAAGCACACCTGCTTGTACGGCTGCACCGAGAGCTACGACTTCATCCGGATTTATAGACATATTAGGAGTTTTACCAAAAAGATTTTTTACAGCTTCTACTATTGCTGGCATTCTTGTTTGTCCTCCAACCATTATAATTTCATTTATTTCAGCCATCTTAAATGGTGAAGCATCAAGAGCTCTTTTCGTTATTTCAATTGATCTATCTATATATTCTTTCGCAATAGACTCAAGAGTGGCTCGAGACATTTTCATAAGCAAATGTTTTGGACCACTGGCGTCAGATGTAATAAATGGAATATTTATTTCTGCTTCTAGTGTTGTAGAAAGTTCATGCTTAGCTTTTTCAGCTGCTTCTTTTAATCTTTGATGTGCTAATGGGTCCTTCCTCACATCTACACCTGATTCTTTTTTATATTCTTCAGCAATCCAAGAAATTATTTTTCTATCAATATCTCCTCCACCCATGTGAGAGTCACCATCTGTGGACTTAACTTCTATCACATCATCTCCAATTTCAAGTACAGAAACATCAAAAGTTCCTCCACCGAAATCATAAACAACTATCTTTTCATTTTTCTTTTTATTAAAACCATATGCAAGGGCCGCAGCTGTCGGTTCATTTATGATTCTTTTTACATCAAGCCCTGCTATCTGTCCTGCATCCTTTGTTGCCTTTCTTTGAGCATCATTAAAATATGCAGGCACGGTGATGACAGCTTCGGTAATTTTTTCTCCAAGCTTTGCCTCCACATCCGTTTTTATTTTCTGTAAAATCATTGCAGAAATTTCTTCTGGACGATAAAATTTATCTGACATTTTTACTTTTACTCCGCCATTGTCTCCTTGTTCAATTTTAAATGGAGCTGTTGCTTTATCTTTCTGTACTTCTGGATCATCAAATCTGTGACCCATATATCTTTTTATTTCAGAAATTGTATTCTCAGGATTTGTGACAGCTTGTCTCTTTGCAAGAAGTCCGACGATACGGTCACCATTCTTTGCTGTCGCAACGACAGAAGGAGTGGTGCGATTACCCTCCACATTTTCAATAATTTTTGGCACGCCTCCTTCAATGAAAGCAACTGCCGAATTTGTTGTACCTAAATCTATACCTATTATTTTTGACATATATTTTATAAGGTTATTTTATAATGTTTAATAATTTTACTAATATTTCGCGACCACTAAAAACTTGTATAAAAGTAGTATATATGATAAGCTATATGAATGTCAAGCAAAATAGAATATTCCAATAAAATACTCAAGATTTTGGCAGAAAAACCAGCTATTCCTGTAGATGAAATAAAGAAAAAAATTACCACCCCAGACCCCCTCTTCCACAAGGAGGGGGCATATGCCTTAACTCGCTCAATAAAAAATTTGATTGAGTCTGGATGTATTGAAATGATTCAATCTGACAATAAGAGCTATTTGAAGTTAACCAAAAAAGGAAAAAATAAATTAAACTCCATCAAACTCGAGGGAGATCAAGCACTCGTGTCTAATACTTGGGACGGTTTGTGGAGAATAATTATTTTAGATATTCCAGAAAACAGAAAAAACGAACGAGAAAGTTTGCGTTATCTTTTAAAGAAAGCTGATTTCGTTTGTATCAAAAATACTGTTTGGATATCCCCTTTTCCTTACGAACATCTTTTTACAAATATTAAAAAAGATTTAGGTCTCGGTACCGAGCTCATGATTATCGTCACAGACAAAATTGACGAAGAAACAAAAAAATATTTTTTAAATAATGTTTTTAAATCCTCCAGCTTGTAAATCCCAGAGTTTTTTGTAAACTCCATCTTTTTTATTTGCGAGCTCCTCATGGTTTCCATCTTCCATAATTTTCCCATTTTTTATAACGATGATTCTATCCATTTGCCTTATAGTAGAAAGTCTGTGTGCAATGACTATTGTCGTCTTCCCTTTTATAAGTTTGACGAGAGCATCCTGAATCAATGCTTCAGAGTGAGAATCAAGAGAAGATGTCGCTTCATCTAAAATAAGTATTGGGGCATTTTTAAGAATCGCCCTAGCGATAGCCACACGCTGTCGTTCACCACCTGAAAGTTTTACTCCTCGCTCCCCTACATATGTCTCATATTTTTCTGGCAATTGGTCTATAAAGTCATCACAGTGAGCTAAGTGGGATGCTACTAATACTTCTTCGTCTGTAGCATCTCTTCTACCATAACGAATATTCTCCATTAAAGTACGATGAAAAAGTACAGGATCTTGTGGAACGAAAGCAATTTGTTCTCGAAGATTTTCTTGAGAAATTTTGCTGATATCTATTCCGTCAATCATGATTTTGCCATCAGTAAGATTAAATAACCTCATAAGCAAGCGTACAAAGGTCGTTTTGCCAGAACCAGAAGGACCAACGATAGCTATTTTCTGTCCTGCAGGTATAATTAAAGAAAAATTATCTAATATTCTATTGTTATTGTTTTTATAAATATAAGTCACATTATTAAAAGCGACTTCCCCTTTTATATTTTTGGCAATTTCTGTCGGTTTATCAATAATTTCATATGGCATATCTAAAATAAGAGCCATCTCTTGAGCATCAGCAAAACTCTCATAAAATGCACGAGTAATTGAACCAAAACTCCAAAGATTTTCAATAAGACGAATTAAATAACTTTGCAACAATACAATAACAGGTAAAGAAATAAGTCCTAACTTCCAATCAGCGAGAGCAATCCAAAAAACAATAAATTCAATGGAAAGAGAATAAAAAGATTCAATGGCATTTAAACCTTCCCATAGATACCAATTAAAGGTCGCTATCTTGTTTTGTTTTTCTGTTGTATATCTAACACGTTCATCTTCTTCCTTTTGACCAGTAAATAACTGAATTGAAGAATGATTACCTATAGAATCAGATAAAACTCCGGTGGTTTCACTATCACTTTCCGCTGAAAGAATATCATATTTAAGTTTATATCTTATATAAATAAAAGCTGTTAATATAAATACAACACAAAATATTCCTAAAATATAAGAGTATTTTGGAAGTAAAGTATAAATGGCAATAACTGTACCAACACCACGAACAAGAAGTGGTAAGCCATCAAAAATCATTCTATCAGCTAGTTTTTTAAAGGCTATTGCATATTTATTTATTTTTCTCACTAATGATCCACCAAAATTATTTACAAAAAAAGAAAAGGAATGGCCTACCATATATGAAAATGCTTGTTGTCTAAGACCTGTCATAACGCTCGATTCAAAATATGCGAGAGAAAATCCTGCAATTCTACGAATAGCCCAACGAAAAAGATTTAATACTAAAATAAAAATAATTATTGATTTTGCTACTCCCACAACTGTAAAATTGTTTGCGCTTAAAGCATTCCAAAGTTTCAAATATTGAAACGGAATATAAACATCAAGAATCGAAGCCACTACCGTGGTAATAACAACAGTAAAAAACGACACTTTAAAATGTTTAATAACTTGCCAAAAATATTTAAGCACCAACATACGGTGCAAATTTGAATAATCTTTTTCTTTGTCCATATAAAACCAAAAAATAAGACATTTCTGCCTTGTTTTTACAATACCATATTTTTCTAAAATTACTAATTAATAGATTTCTTTCTTATAACACTCACTACAAAGCACTTTTTTAGGACCACCTTTTTCCTCTCGCAAATAAGTGGTGTTAATCTCTTTCTTACATAGAAAACATTCTCTTTTGTTTAAAATCATAGGATTACGAAGCTTTAATCTTCTATTGTGTCGTTCTTCCGGATGAATCGAGGGTAACGGTAAATCAAATCTTCTATAAAAATTTAATTCTTGTTCTATAATTTTAAAAGGTTTACCGGTAATTTCACATTCGATAACTTCATTTAAAATAGAATCATTTACTTCAGAGATTGTCTTCGGTAAATCTTTACCTTTTATTGTAACTTTATAAGAGCCAGGAATATATTCACGCCATAGGTATCCCTTCTCTTCTGCTGTTTTTTTATCTAAAGGAAAATAATCTTGAGCAACAGTTTCATTGTAAGCAAAAGGAGAAAGCTCGGAAGGAAAAAATTCACCATATTTATATACTCTACCTTTTTTGTCTACATATGGCATATCTAGCATATGCTGTTTTATTTTAGGAACCAGTTCTTCATATTTTTCTTTCGTATATTGTTTATTTAGAATACAGTATTTTTTCCCATTCATTTCTGTACAACCAAAACAATTCTGACAATTATTCATCATAAAACTATAATAAATATCTTGAGAATACCAAATAATTGCACCCAAAAAACATTTACTATTTTCAACCCCAATACTTATACCTTCATATGTTAATTCTGAATTACCCCCAGAACCAGGACCGACATCATAAGCGTCACTACACCCCTGACTACCCCAATTTGCATATTTTACATTTTGAAATTCACCGTCTAAATCAAAAACATTATAACAATTGCGTGAGTTATATACATGGTCGCCGACAACATTTACAGTATTTACGAGTTTCACATCTCTATGAAATGCTTCTTCCCAAAGTTTTTTAAATTTGTTTCTAGCCTCTTCTATACCATCACGCGTGTTAAAAGCAAACTCATTTTTCTTCTTTAAATATTCCTCTTTTGTATATTGAATATTTTCAATGCAGTAAGTTTTATTTCTAAGATTAGTACATAAAATACAGTTAGAACAATTTCGGCAATCATATAAAAAATAAGAATCTAGGCAAGATTCACTTTCTAGTGAAAAAAATAATCTACTGGAGTCTCGGCAATATACATTTTCATATCCGAACTCCAAATCATAACAAATATAAGAATCCTGAATAAATTTACATCTAGATGCTCTATTGCAATATACGGAATCTTCACAATTCCAAGCTGCAGTAACTAAATAGCAGTTTTTCATTTCAACTGTTACATTACAAAATCTAGAATTTACCGACTTTGAATCAGATAAGGCAAGATGTGGCACTTCTTCCATAAGTTCAGCAAATTGTTTTAAAAATGGTTTAGAAAAATCATATTCTCTTCCATAAGAAGATGAATCCCATTTATCACTCCACCACATTTCTTTATCATAAGTTTTTACTCTAGCATCAGGATGAAAAACTGAGATAATTAAATCTTTTTTTCTCTCTTCTGCGTCTTGTCTACGAAACAACGAATGTTCATTTCGCCAAACGAGACGACGAGTTAGCCGACACTCTGGACACCAAGTAGGTGGAGGAACTTTTATCTTTTCATAAAAATTAAAATCTTCCAACTCTATGGTAAAGTCTTTTTTGCAGTTCTGGCATTGTTTGATTTCTGATTTCATTTTATTTAAAATTCCTCAACCAAAAAATTTTAACTCTAAATTTAATTGTCTGCCAAGCCATAGGCATGACATATCTGATATATTTTATTTTTGTTTTTATTCTTTCCATTTTATTATATAAATTCTGCTTGATAACATTTCTCACAATATACTATCTCTTTTCTTTCAGGACTTATGGCTGTTTCAAATTCATTTTGACAAGGACTATTTCCGTGTATATGTTTTATGGTATTTTTATATACACCATCTTTTGATTCTACACCACTACACATACATTTTCTATGCCAAAGTTTTGGTGGATTTTTCTTTTTAATTCGTTCACCATAACGACAATTTGGACATAAGTGAGGTAAAGCTATATTCGCCGAACGAAGAAACTGTAATTCATCAGGTAAAATGCGAAACACTTCAGTACATTCTTGTTTGCAATCTTCGTCTTTATGTTCACAAGAAATAACTTCATTTAATATAGAATCGTCTACTTCTTTTATATGATTTGGTAAATTTTCTGCTTTTATTGTTATTTGATAATTTTTTTCTTTCTTATCATACCATTTAAATCCTTTTTCCAATGCTTCCTCTTTACTTAATGGAAAATATTTATGTGCCCAAGTTTCATTATAGGCCCATAGAGAAAATTCACTTGGAAAATATTCACCATATTTGTATATTCTTCCTTTACTATCTATATAGGGCATTTCATTCATATGTTTAATAATTTTTGGTATTAGTTCTTCGTATTCAACTTTCCCGTATTGTTTATTTAAAATACAATATTTTTTATTTTTTAACTTTGTACAACCAAAACAATAAGAACAATTGTACATTTTTTCTGTATATGTTAAATCTCTAGAATCATAAGGAGCTCTACCAAAAAAACATCTTTGAGAGTGGAGGCCTCCAGAATTCTCATAATAGAGTTCGGAACTACCGCCACCCAAAATAACATCATAACTATCTTTCAACAAAAGGCCACTAAGAAAAACATATTTACAATTTTCTATACCAAGAAGCGTAGAAAAACAAGTCTGACAATTTTTCGTTTGTTTTATATCATCCCCAGTAACATTTTTAGAGTTTATAATAATGGCAAAGCGTCTTGGAGTTTTGTCATAGAGTTCTAAGAATTTTTTTTGTGCCTCCTGAATAGTCTTATAACTTCCTAAATCCCATTTCATCATTTCTTTCTCATACTCTTCTTTTGTGTATTGTTTATTAAAAATACAATATTTTTGATTTCTCAAATTAACACAACCAAAACAATTTGTGCATCCTATACAATTAAAAAGGAAAGAAGAATCGAGACATTCATTTGAAAAATAGGTAAATTTCGTATTAAAAACTCCATTTGAATATATAGTTTCGTAAGTATGATCAGCATTTACAATTACATCGGAATCTAATAAATCTCTAGAAAATATTGGATTACCACAATAATAACAATTTATGCTTTGAAAAGATCCGAAAGTAAGCCTACAATTTTTACTACGTATAGTGGTATCACAATAATCGCAATCAGTACAATTTCTATTATCCGTAGCTTGGTAAGGTACTTCGTTTTGTAAATTCAAAAATTGTTCAAAAAATGGTTTTGAAAAATCATAGTCTCGTCCATAATCCAATTGATTCCAACTGTCTCCCCACCAGCAACTGTTACAATAGACAATATAAGAAGTATCAGGACGATATAAACTTACAATTTCTTTACCACACTTATCACAACTATCTTTATATAAAAATCTATCTCCAATAAAAGTAAGTCGACGAATAAGTCTGCATTCCGGACACCAGGTCGGCGGAGGAACCTTAATTTTCTCATAGAAATTAAAGTCTTCGGGCTCAATCGTGAAGTCTTGTTTACAGTTTTGGCATTGTCGTGTTTCGTTTTTCATGTTCTAATGCTTATTTTTGTCAAAGCCGAGCTTTGACATTTTTAGTTGATATTTTGCTTATAACACTCTTCACAAGCTATTTTTTGATATCCCCACTCTGGTAAATAATACGCTTCTATCTCCTTTTTACAATAAATACATTTATATGCATATGCTTGCAATACTGTTAAATCTTTCAAACTATTTTTTATTCTGACATCAAAATGCAACCTTGGGAGTGGAATATTATTTTCTTTATAAAAAATAAGTTCATTTTTTGCAATGTTAAAACGCCAGCCAGTTTCTGGGCAAATAAGCGCTTGAGTGATTATTGTATCCGATACGTCTTTGATATCATCTGGCAATTCACTCGTTTGCATACCTTCTAAATTTTCTTCAACAATATCTTCCCAATAACCACCGAGTTTTAAGATATCTTCTTTTCTTGTCCTTGGGAAATAAGTAAAGCTGGTAGAAAAATTAAAAGGCCCAGCACTCATAGAATAAGGCAAAAACTTACCATATTCTCCTCTTTTTCTCATGTCTTCAATAATCTTTGTCTTGAGCTTGTCGAAAGATTCTTTGGTGTATTGCTTATTTAAAATACAATATTTTTTCTTTTTTAAACCAACACAACCGAAACAATATTCACACTCAATACATAAATCTATATATTCAGAATATCTTGAAGAAGACCAAACCGAATACTTAAGAGAAAAAGCATTTACACAGGCAGCACAATTGCCAGATAATTCCATATACCAACAACCATTCGTATCAATGTTAGATTTTTCTTTTATTCCTCTAATACAATTAAAACAATCCTCACTTTCATTTATAGTATAACAACTATGACAATTCTTACAGTCTAACAAATAATCTCCAGTCGAATCATATATTCTAAAATTAAAGTTTGGTCTATGTATTACTTCTTTTTTTACAATCTCTTCAAAGTGCTTCTTGTGATTTTGTATAGATTCATAAGAACCAAGCTTAAACGATTTTAATTTTTCTAAATACTCTTCCCTTTCATACTGAACATTCTCTATACAATAGGATTTACCCCTTAAATTCCAACACATAAAACAATTCTGGCAGTTACGACAATCATAAAGAAAATATGAATCTACGCAATCTCGAGAGTGTTTGGAGTAAAATAGTTTGTAAGAATGATGACAGTCGCCAATTTCATAACATTTTTCTGAAGTAAAGCTGATAACTGCTTCGATAGAATTTTTAACTTTCAAATCTCTATAACAATAATATAGGTCTTCACATTCTTCCATTGAGCGTGCTAAATAACAATTTTTAGAATTCCAGACATCATCACACCATTCGCAATTTGTATTCTTTATACCATTCTGGTGCGGATGGGGGACTTTTTCTTGAAGCTCTTGAAGTTGTTCAAAAAACGACTTATTTTCATCATAATCTTGACCATAATCCATCGCATCCCATTTATCGCTATACCATTCCGTGGAAGTATAAATCGGATAGCGATTTTTCTCTGGCAAAACTGTGATTAAACTTTCTCCCGAAAGGTCTGATTTACCTTTTCGAAATTTTCCAAACATCCAGAAAGATAAATGTATTTTTACACGACAAAAGAAACATATTACAGGTAATTCTATACCGACTTTTTCATACAAAGAAAGTTCCCCCTCTGTTATTTCAAAGGAATTATTACAGTGCTCACAAGTTTTACTTTGCTGTTTCATTGTACTCAAAAACATTCACTCGGGCGGCACGGATGACTCTATCGCCCAACTTATAGCCTTTTTGAATAACTTCAGATACTTTATGATTATCTTCTTTTTTGTCAGTTTGCGTCATGTCTATGGATTGATGAATGTTCGGATCAAAAACTTCCCCCACCTCCCCTATTTCCTTTACTCCATATTCTTCAAAAATCGTATTGAGTTGAGCATAGATATACTCTACACCCTTGCGCCAATTTTCATCTACCTTTTCCCAAGATTCTTTATTGGCAAAAGCCATATTGAAACTATCAAGTACAGTTAAAAATCTAGTGAGAATACGCTCACGCATAACTTCTGAAAAATTAGTCCTTCTATCATCCTCTTGTTTTTTATAATTAGCGAAATCTGCTCGCTCTTTTTGCCAACCCGTCAAATATTCTTCCTTTTCCATTTTGCATGCCTTCAAATCGGCTCTTAATTTTTTGAGAGTCTTTTTAAAGTCTTCTTCACCATCCTCATTAAATTCAAATTCTAAAACTTCTGACTCAGGCTCAGATTCTTTTTTTACTTCATCATCTTGCATAGTTTTATATTAACATAAAACAAATAAAAACCAAGAACAAAATTTTTGTCGGTACGGATTTTTTGAAGCTTAAAAAATCCTGAAATTGGCTCGCCGTCGCTCGCCAAACCCCTTAAAAACTTTTTCTTGGTTTTTATTTTTCTAACGTTTAGACCATTGTGGAGCTTTGCGGGCTTTCTTTAGACCAAATTTTCTGCGTTCTTTAGCTCTAGGATCGCGTTTAAGGTACCCTAATGTCTTCATCTTATGTCGTAGTTCAAGATCAAAAGAAACTAAAGCTCGAGCAAGTCCATGGCGAACAGCCTCAGCTTGAGAATGAACTCCACCACCAGAAACTTTCGCTTCTATTTTCCATTTATAGTCTGTCTTTTCTCCACTACCAAGGCCCTTTATTATTGGGTCAGAAACTAAACGACGTTCTTCTTCAGTTTGGAAATATTCTTTCGCTTCTTTTCCGTTTACAACAAAACTCGTTTTAGCTGCTTGCCAAATACGAACTCTGGCTGTGGAAGTTTTTCTTCTACCTATTGCTTCAATGTATTCCTCTTTTGACTTCTCTTTTGTTGTTTTCTTTTCTTTATCCATAATTATTAAAATTAATCTACAACTACTAAGTTCTTCATCATTTCTCTTCTTAATTTATTTCCTGGAAGCATGTGATAAACAGCGAGTTTAACTAATTCTTTCATTCCTTTTTTCTCGGCTGTCTCTGTGCCCTTCAAAATACGAAGGCCGCCTCTGTATCCAGAATATCTAGTATGAAAAATCTCATCTAATTTTTTAGTAGTGATTTTAATTTTCGAAGCATTCGTCACTCTTACTTTAAAACCAGAATAAACATTCCTTTCAAATGAAGGACTATTTTTACCCATTAAAGAAACAGCCACTTCGCTTGCGACCCTACCTAGAGTTCTACCGCTTGCATCTATTATTTTTTGTTCAGTATTTTTCATATTATTTTTATACAAATTCTATTAAAGCCATCGGCGCACCATCTGCCTTTCTAACTCCTAATTTCAAAACTCTAGTGTAGCCACCTTTCTTATCGGCATATTTCGGAGCGATAACTTCAAAAAGTTTCTTAACTTCTCGACTGCGGTTTGAAAGCTTTGCGATGACGACTCTACGTGTGGCCATATCACCTTTCTTTGCTTTAGTCACAAGCTTTTCTATAAAAGGACGCAATTCTTTGGCTTTTGGTTCTGTGGTCTTTATCTTTCCACGTACAATCAAATTTAAAGCTAAAGAACTTAACAATTCCTTTCTTTGATTTTTATCTCTTCCGAATTTTCTTTTTGTGTTATGGTGTCGCATACAATTTTAGTGGCGTTAAGCTCGTAGTTATTCTTTTAAATTAAGACCAAATTTACTAAGTACTTTTTTGATTTCAGTAATTCCTTTTTCTCCAATACCTTCAACATCAAGCAAATCTTCTCTCTTCTTTCTAGCAAGTCCTCCTAATGTCCTGATATTGGCAGCGGTAAGAGCATTTAGAGTTCTAGTCGAAAGATCAAGACTATCAGTACGAGTCTTCAAAACGTCAGTGAAGTCTTCAGCTTTCTTATTTTCTTCTTCGTTTTCTGATGAAGAAATTGCTTTTGCATTGTGAGCTGATTTTTTCTCTTCTTTAATTTCTTCTTCTGGTTCTTTAAAGTCAATGATGGACTTTAATTGATATATCATTATTTCAATAGATTTAAGAAAAGCTTCGCGAGGAGTCAAAGTGCCATCTGTTTCAATTGAGATTCTCAAACGATTATAGTTGGTATTGTCGCCAACACGCATATTTTCAACTTCATAAGCTACACGACGGATAGGAGTGAAAATACCATCAACTGCAATCATGCCGATATCTACTTTGTCTTTCTGCAAAACTTCTTTCGGAATAAAACCTAATCCTTTCTCAACTTTCATTTCAATATTTAAATTTATTTTACCTGTGACTTCAACAAGATGTAATTCAGGATTTAAAATTTCTACTTGCCCACCAGTCTTTACATCTCTCGCTATCACTTCTTTTGGACCTTTTACTGAAAGTGTCACAGTTTGTGGTTCATCAGAAATCATTTTGAAACGAATCTTTTTCAAATTTAAAATCAAAACAATTACATCTTCTTTGATACCATCCATCGTCTGAAATTCATGAGAAATGCCATCTATTTTGATAGACGTGATACTAGCACCTGGCAAAGAAGAAAGAATGATTCTTCTCAAACTGTTGCCTAGAGTGTGACCGTATCCAGGATACAAGCCATCTATTTCAAATACTCCTTTATTTTCTTCTTCTAAAACAATACGAGGTTTAGAAGGCATAATTATTTTATATTCAGGCATAATTTTTAAAAAGTTATTTGATAATACTTGCTCCGCCTAAGCAGAGAATAAATAATAAACAAACTATCGACTATAAAATTCGAGAACAGCATTCAAATCAAGAAAAGTCTCAATATTCTTTGGTTTTGCTAAAATCTTTCCTTCCATCTTGGCAGCATCAAAAGAGAGCCAAGCAGGTGCATTATATTCTTTAAGTCTTTCAATTAAATTATCAAAAATTTTCTTTATTTTAGATCCTTCACGGATTTTAACAATATCTCCAACTTTCACTTCATAAGAAGGAACAGTCACTTTGTGATTATTTACAATAAAATGTCCGTGAGAAACCATTTGTCTTGCAGCTCTTCTGGAAGGAGCAAGCCCCATTCGGTAAACTACGTTATCTAAACGAGATTCTAATTCTTCATAAAATTTTTCTGCCGTACCAGCACCTTTGATATGAGAAGCTTTCTCTACATAATTTGAAAGCTGACGTTCTGTAATACCATAAGAAAAACGAACTTTCTGTTTTTCAATAAGTTGTGCCCCATACTCTGAAAGTGCTTTTGGACGACGTGCTCCTGGGCCTGCAAATTTACCAGAAGAAGCACTAAATTTTGGGGTTTGACATTTGTCATATACTCCAGCTCCTAACCTTCTTCCTATTTTAAATTTTGGTTTACTTATCATATATATTATTAAAAAATTAAATTATACTCTTCTTGGTTTTTTAGCTTTTGGCCCATTGTGTGGCACTGGAGTGGCATCTTTTATGGCAGTAATTTCTATACCATGAGCCATGAAAGCTCTAATGACTGGCTCACGCCCTGATCCGACACCTCGTACTACTACATCAGATTCCTTTACTCCAAGAGCAGCTGCTTTGTCTCCAATCAAATCTCCTACTTTAGAAGCAGCGAATGGAGTTCCCTTTTTTGCTCCTCTAAAACCTAAACTTCCTGCGCTTGACCAAAATAGTGTATTACCTAACTTATCTCCAAAAAGAACTTTGGTATTATTAAAGGTCGCATCAATAAATAAAATACCAGAAGTAATTTTTTTCTTTGGTGTTTTTGTCGTTACTTTTACTTCTCCTTCTTTTGGAGTAGTTTCTGCGTTGGATTCTTCCACTGGTTTAGTTGTAAGCTTTGTTTTTCCCATGTGTTTAAATATTTATAAATTAATTATGTTTTACTTTCTTTTCTCTTACCTGATGCCATTGTACGTCTGACATTACCTCTGACTGTCCTAGAATTTGTCTTTGTACGTTGACCTCTAACTGGCAATCTCTTCATGTGTCTGACACCTCTATATGTCTTGATATCTTTCAATCTTTTGATGTTTGCAGAAATTTCTCTTTTCAAATTTCCTTCAATTTTCATTCCTTCAATAATGGCACGAATTTTATTCTCTTCTGCTTCTGTTAAATCTTTTGCTTTTTTACCGACATCAATACTGACTTGTTTCAAAATCTTTCTAGCAGTTGAAACACCAATACCATAAAGGCAGGTCAATCCAATTTCGAGTCTTTTTTCGTCTGGTACTGTTATTCCTAGTATTCTCATAATTATTGTTTTTGCTTATGCTTAGGATTAGAACAAATCACGCGCAAATGCCTTTGGCGCTTGACCATTTTACAATTGTCGCATATTTTTTTGACTGTTGATCTAATTCGCATAAAATAAAGTAAACTTTTTAAAACAAGACAAAAACAAGGGGAAAACCCTTATTTTTTAATGTCTAAAACTTTTCATAAACTATATTTACTATGATACACCATTCTTAAAAAAATTACAAGTCTAATTATAGCCTTTTGATTATTCTTCCTTTTCCTCCATAGGGATCCAAAACGACCTCTACCGAATCCCCAATTAAAACTTTAATTCTATGCATACGCATTTTACCTCCAAGATACGCTAAAATTTCTTTTCTTCCATCTATACTGCCTTCCCCTTTGTCTTCTATTTCAACTCTAAACAAGGTGGAGGGTAATGATTCAGTAATAACTCCCCTTGCCGTTAAAATTTTTTCGTTTTTTGAATCACTCATTAAGATAAGTAATAATACTAAATTAATAACAATAGGTCAATATAATATGTTAATATCCTTATGTGTAAAATTAAAAGACTTCGTGATTATTTTACGAAGTCTTTTACTATTTTATGGTCAATTTAATGCTTCTATAAATTTTCCTAATTCTTGAAACGTGGCAGCAGTGCGACATGCTTTTGGTGTTTGTTCAACTAATTCAATAGCACGTTCTTGAGAAACACCTTCCTCTAGCACTCGCTGTTTTTCCTTAATTTCTTGAGACCATTCAGCAAAATCTTTTTGAAAATCCTCCTTAGTCGGCCAGGATATCCTAGTAACAACACCCTCATAACCACCCGCTTTTGCGGTATAAACAAATACTACATTGTACATAGACACCTCTCTCTCTTATTTAATTTAATTAATTAAATTGTTGGTTGTGCAAATTTTTACTTAGAATACTCTCTCTCTTTACATGTCAAGCTTTATGTGTTTGTACACAAATACATAGGAATTTCCTATGTATTTGTGTTATACTAAAGTATATGGCTCTAAGAAAACAAGATTTTGAAATAGATGAGTATTATCATTTATACAATCGTGGCACAGAAAAAAGAATAATTTTTTTAGATGAACAAGATTATAAACATTTTCTGTTTTTAATGTATATTTGTAATACACAAAAAAGTATTGTTTTAAGAGAAATTGATGAACTTTTTGATCGAGGAGAAGCTATCATTGAAATAGGAGCATACTGTTTAATGCCAAATCACTTTCATATTCTCGTGCGTGAAAAAATAGAAAATGGTATTTCAACATATATGCGTAAATTATTAACTGCTTATTCAATGTACTTCAATAAAAAATACAAGAGATCTGGTAAATTATATGAGGGTGTATTCAAGTCAATTCACATAGATAAAGATAATTACTTAAAATATATTTACTCATATATACATTTAAATCCTGCAAAACTAATAGATAAAAATTGGAAAGAAAAGAAGAAAAAAAATGTTAATAAACTGTTTAATTATGTTTTTTCTTATCTGTATTCTAGTTTAAGAGAGTATAAAGATAAAAAATATAAAATTATAAATCCATCAAAATTCCCTAATTATTTTGAGAACCCCAGTGATCATAAAAATAAATTATTAGAATGGCTTAGTTTTAACAACTTAGAGAATACATAGGAAACTCCTGTGTATTGGCTTTTTCCCGCCAAAATTTTATTTTGGATAATTTACAATAACATCTATAGTTTTACTTACATCCGGGAAAGTCGTTTTCCAAAAAGGACGGATAACTAAAACAGCAGTGTCTATGCTAGGATACCCCGTCAAAATCTGATTGAAATCACTTTTTTTCTTCCCTAGCAAATCAGCAACAAATTTCTCTTCATCTATTTTCCAAATAATTTTTGGAGTACCTGTGAGGTTGAAATTAATATCTTTTACATCAGCAAAAGAAACATTTTCTTTATCCGCCAAAGAAAAGGTCAAATCACGAATATTTGGAATATAGACATCACTATCATCATATTTATCAATGATATCTTGCGCAATCTTTTTTGTTAATTTTTGTTCGTTGAGAAGAAAACCATAAAGGGTGCCCTTAATATCAACTGTCACCATATTGTTATCGCTCGGAACAAAACTGACATCCTTATCGTCAATATTTAAGAAAATTGCATCTTTATATAAAATAAATCCATCTGGAATTTGATCTGTCACCTTTTTTAAGAGTTTAGCTTGTAAAGTAGCTTTTAGTTCACTTACCGTGCCTGCTTTATCAAGAGAAGAAACAACCGGCATTTTCCCTTTTAACCCTCCAGTGATTTCCCCTTTTGAACGAGCAAAGATTTTGGAATATTTTGAAGTGTTTTTCAAGCTTACAATTTTAAAATCTAAAGGTGCACTATTGTATTCTGCTCCGGCTTCTGCCGCATAGATACCGACTTCAACATTTCCTGGTTTACCAGCTTTCGTCATTCCTGGAACAGTCACTTTTTTGCTAGTTTTATAAATTTTTCCATTGGAGCCTTCAAGTTTTGTGTCAGAAGCAAATACTTGAGGAGAAGTGCTAAAAGAATTGTAAATCAAAACTGTACCAGTCGCTTTCAAAGTGATATCCTTCATCTCTCCACCTTGTATCGTTTTATTTTCTTCTCCAGAAATAACTACTAAGTCAAAAGAAAGACCAGACGTACCGTCTTTTGAAGCAGACAAATTGTCGTTTAAGGGGATATCTTTTACTTTCGGAGTTAATGTAATTTTAGCCCCAGAAAATAAATATGAGAGGGCAAAAAGAAGAAAAATAATTGAAATTAGAGCAACTAGATAAATCCTGTATTTTGGTTTTCTGTTGGTTGATTTAGAAATTCTTCCTCCTCCTATGTTGGCATAGCTTTCAGTATTGCGAACATATTTCCCCACATCTGCATTGGCTGTATTGCGGGCAGGTCTTATGCTTTCAACTTTTTTCTCTACAATTTTTTCTCTTGTAGGAACCTTTTTTACCATGTCTTGTAATAGATTTCTTGCCATAGTTATATTCTACCAGATAAAACGATTAATATAAATGGATTCAATTATTAAAAATGGATCACGAGCAACTTCATCTTGAAAAGCTGCAGTGCCATGAAGGTTTTCTTTATTCAAAAAGATAATTTTAAATTCCGATTCAGTGAAAGTATATTGGCTAAATTGTTCAGTTCTGATAATTTCTCCAAAGAAATCTGCTAATTCCTGATCTACTGTTATAAAAATAGTTGAAGGGACAGAAATATTATCAGAAAGCTTAACCAAAGATTCTTGGAATCCCTTGAGCCATTCCGCTTTTAATTTACTTATAATAGGTTCCAGTTTTTCTTCAACAGACTTTTCTGCATGTCCATCTTTGTAAAGAGAAATAAATGATTTCGCTTCACTTAAAGAGCAGCCTAAAGTTTCTGCTACTTTGCGTATCATAAAATTGCGCCCTAAGGGAAAAGAAATGGAGCTACTCAATATGTCTTTTCTTATCATGGATATATCCGTCACTTCCCCAGCGATATCAACTAAAAGAAAATTATCCTGCTTTACAAACATGTCTCGAGCTACAGCAAAAGATGCCATTGCAAAAGAAGAAAACTTTATTTCTTTTAAATGAAAATGTCTGAATACTGTTTCTTCTATCTTCTTCAAAATTTGATCTCCACTCATTGAGATAAAGACAACCATTTCGAGCATTTTGGCTTTTTTATTGATAGGGTCAGCTACCATATAACCATTCAAGGAGGTTTTCATATTCCTAAGCTCGATTGACCTTACTTTACTATTAACATCCAAAGATTTAACACCATGTTCTTCTTCAAAAAGAACTATCTCTTTCTCTATCAAATCATCTGCGAGTTTAGTGGTAAAAATAAAAGGCGCATTTTTTTCAAGTTTTATTATTCTAGTTGCTGAGGCATAAAAAGGAGAAGAAAGTACGCAAAAAACTTTCGCTGGTTTGCCAATATTTGCTGAATATATTTTACTTGCTACAGCATCTAATGCTTTTAAAGTTAGAGACAAAAACTTTTCCGTATCTAATTTTTCTTCAAAAATTATAGGCTCACGAAAAACCCCAATTATTCTAGGAATTCCTCCTTTTTTGATTTCAAAAAGAGCTCCTCCTACAGAAGAAGATCCAATATCAAAAACTAACGCCAACTCTCCACTACCTTTTTGTCTAGAAAAGATTCCCATATATGACTAAGTATATCATAAATAAACTATTCCAGTATAGCTTTTATGCGTCTAATGCCTGCTGAAACAGCTTCTTCTTTCAGTATTTTAAAGTGCCCTAGTTCTCCAGTATTTTTCACATGTGGCCCTCCACAGAATTCTTTTGAAATCGGGTTGCCATTTTTGTCTTCTATAAAATAGACAGAGACTATCTCAGGATATTTTGCTCCGAATTCCATTTCTGCACCTATTTTTTCTGCCTCTGCAAGAGGCATTTCCCGACGAACGACACCTAGCTTCTCTTTTATTTTTTCATTCACAAAATCTTCTACTTTCCTTTTTTCTTCGTCTGTCAATTTATGATCACAAATAAAATCCATGCGTAAACGCTCTTCTGTAATGTTACTTCCCTTCTGTTTTATCTTTTTATCAACAATATTTTGTAGTCCAGCCAAAAGTAAATGATGAGCTGTATGAAGCCTAATCGTTTTTTCATTATGATTTGCGAGCCCTCCCTTAAACATCCCAGCCGAAGCAGTCTGTGAAAGCTTCTGATGCTCTGCCATTTTCTTATTGAAATCTTCTAAATCTATATTTTTTCCTTTCTCTTTTGCGAGTTCGAGGGTAAGTTCAACTGGAAAGCCATAAGTGGTAGCTAAAATAAATGGATTAATCCCTTTTTCAAATTCTTTCAGACCATCAGTGAGTGTTTGACTGAATTTGTGTTCTTCCCAACGAATAGTTTCCTGTATTTTAAGAAATGAAACTTCGGGATATTCTTTTTTATAAAAATCAGAATAGTATGCTGCTATCTTTTCCGAAAGCATATCTTTTGGCAATTGTAATTTTTTTCCTTTCATTACTGCACGACGAATTAACCTTCTTAAAACATACCCTTGGTCTTTATTGGAAGGCAAAACGCCATCAGAAATTAAAAAAACTGCACTTCTGATATGATCTGCGATAATTCTTGCGTGTCTTTCGTCATAATTTTTTGAACTATTCTTAATCATTTCCATTACCGGTAAAAATATATCAGTATCATAAATACTTTGCTTACCTTGGACAACTGTCGTTATTCTTTCTAGCCCTGCACCAGTATCAACATTTTTTTCTGGAAGTTCTCCAACAACTTTTCCATCTTCTTGTCTAAAAACCATAAAAACATCATTCCAAATTTCTACAACTTTCTGTTCTTCTTCTGCTTTTTCAAACTGTTCCTGATTTATATCACCAAGCGTTCCAGTCAAATCATAAAACATCTCTGTTGAAGGTCCAGCGGGAGAATTTAATCCAGCACTCCACCAATTAGACTTAGAACTTTTAAAATAAATACGATGTTCTGGTATACCTAAAGATTTCCAAATTTCTACTGATTCTGTATCACGTGGGATATTGTCACTTCCACCGAAAACAGTTATATAAAGACGATTTATATCAAGGCCAAGACCTTCTTTTTTGTCAGTTAAAAATGCATAACTCCATTTTATTGCATCTTCTTTAAAATAATCTCCTAGAGACCAATTACCCATCATTTCAAAAAAAGTTAAATGCGTATTGTCTCCAACATCGTCTAGGTCAATCGTACGAATACATTTCTGAACATTCACAAGTCTTTTACCACTCGGATGTTTCTCTCCCAAAAGATATGGCATAAGAGGTTGCATACCAGCAATATTAAAAAGCACCGAAGGGTCATTTTCAGGAACCAATGAAGAAGAAGGGATTATTTTGTGTCCGCGAGCTTCAAAAAACTTTAAAAATCTTGATCTAATTTCATTTGACTCCATCCCGTTAGAAATTTATGCTTAATTATTAATATTTAACTATCATATCCCATTTTCAATATTTACGTTATTTCTAACGGGACTCCATAATTATTTTATTTCTTCCTTCTCTAAATTACCATCAGAAATTTTTCTTATCGGTTTTTCTACTATACTCATTACAATAAAAATCATAAGAACTAAAACTGTAGCTATAATTGCTAAACTAAAAAGTCCAAAACCGACTGCCATGCCTATACCTGCGGTGACCCAAAGTCCACCGGCTGTGGTAAGACCCATAAGCCGAGAATCTCGGAACATTATCATTCCAGCGCCAAGAAAACCGATACCGACGACTATATTTGAAGCAATTATTCCCGGATTAAAACCATTTACTCCTGCATATTTTATCGACAAAAATTCAGAAATTATTATGAAAAGAGTTGCTCCCATAGCAACAAGAGCATGGGTCTTCATACCTGCTTCTTTGTGCACTAGAAGGCGCTCTGCTCCAATAAACATACCCAATAAAACTGCTACTACTAATTTTAAAATCACCTCACCATTTTGTGTAAAAAATTGTTCCATACAATAATTATATCCCGAAGTAGAGTTTTTAGCAAAACTCACTACGGAACTACGAAACAACACCTCCGCCTAAACAAATATCTTTATCATAAACAACACAGGACTGGCCAGAAGCAACTAAAATAGGCTTTTGGAAGATTATTTCGGCTTTTGTTTTATTAATTACTTTTATTCTACAAGGTAAAAATTCACCATGATAACGAATTTGGGCTGTGTAGTTTTTACCAGCTTTTGGAATCTCGGAAATCCAATTTGTATTCTCTAATGAAAGGCAAAAATTTTTGAATTCTTTAAAACCCAGCTTTTGAAGATTTTTGTCTTGAGATACATATAAAATATTTTTCTTTACATCTTTTGCAACTATATAATACGCTCCGTCATTAGGACTTTTTTTGGTAATTGTAAAACCATGTCTCTCCCCTAACGTATGAAAAACAGCTCCGTCATGAAAACCTATTTCCTCTCCTTTTTCATTCAAAACTTTTCCTTTTTTTTCTTTAATATAATGCTTCAAAAAATCTTTTAAATCTACAGCACCTAAGAAACAAATTCCTTGGCTATCCTTTTTTTCTGCGACAGGTAATTTGAATTTTTTAGCAAGTTTGCGAACTTCCGTTTTTTTCAAATGACCTATTGGAAACAAAATTTTACTTAATTGCTCTTGCTTCAAAGTCCAAAGAAAATAACTTTGGTCTTTTGAAGGGTCAATGCTTTTGAGTAAACAAAAATTTTTAAAAACTGATGAATCCCCAAAACCGGGCTTTAAAAATTCCCCAAAGCCCAGTTTTTTAGATTCACCTAAGCCCAGTTTTTGAAAATTTTTATTCTGTGCATAATGTCCTGTCGCCACATAGTCTGCACCCATGGCAATTGCTTTTTTAAGAAAAGCACCAAATTTCACTTCTTTATTGCACATAACATCAGGATTTGGAGTTCTCCCTATTTTGTATTCAGCAATCATATAATCTGCCACTTCTTTTTTATAAACATCCGCTAAGTCAAAAGTGAGGAATGGAATGTCTAAATGAGCTGCAACACGCATAGCGTCTAGTCGCTCTTCTTCTTCATTGCATTCTAAGAAATCCGGATGCCAAGTACGTATAAAAACCCCAACGACTTCGTAGCCAGTCTTTTTGAGCAATGCTGCACTGACAGCGCTATCTACTCCCCCTGATATTCCAACAAAAACTGTTTCCTTTTTAATCATAAAATTAGAATTAGCTTATAAAGCACGTACGGAGCGCGACGGCGCGAGTCTTCAGAAATTTTTCACCAGAAAAATATTCGGGTGCTTTAGAAGGTAATTCTGATTTTATAGTTTCATCAGCTTTTTGTAAAGCTCGTAGGTTGCGTAGGCGTCTGACAGCGCACTATGAGGATGTTCATTTTTTATATCAAAAAGCTTACACATTTCGCGCAAAGAAAAATGTTCAAAACTCCTTGTCTTATTAAATTTCGCCCAAGCTATGGAGATGGTATCTAACTTGTGATAATGCATAGCGTTTTTGATTTTTAATTTCGCAAAGTTGTATTCCAAAAAGAGAGAATCGAAAGAAACATTTTGCCCCACCATGATGCAATCTTTTACTTTCTCAGAAAGAATTTTCATTGCTTCTTCTAGAGAAGAAGCTTCTTTCCAATCTTCTTTATTGTAATGAGTGATTTTGAGGGAAATAGGCTCGGCATTTTTTATCTTTTTTGGTTTTATTTTTAATTCAAATTTTTCAATTACTTTCAATTTCGGTGTCGTGATAACAGCCCCAATCTGAATAATCTCATGCTTTAATACATTGAGTCCTGTCGTTTCTATATCGATAAAAGCTAAATTATGTTTTCTCATTTTAAGTATTTCGCTTTATTTAATTTATGCTCTGCGAAAGTTGTAGCATAGTGAATATTACCATCTTTGTCGTGTAGATAATAAAGATATTCTGAAAATCTCGGATGTATTGCTGCTTCTATGGCTTTCAACCCTGGATTACAAATAGGCTCTTTGGGCAACCCTTTCGTCTTATAAGTATCAAGATCTGTATCCACCTGTAAAGGCATACCTATTTTAATCCTCTTCCATAAAATACCCGAAATAAAAGCGCGATCTATATCACCCTTTGATTCACCTTCAATTAAAGAAGCCATAATTATTATTTCTTTTTCCGTCTTGCCCGAAGAGAGAATTTGAGATTTCAAAGGCGTTATTTTTTTCTCAAAATTATCACTCATGGATTTGATGACATTTTCTTCGTTGTCTGTCGTTAGAAAAAAATAGGTATCGGGGAAAAGATATCCTTCCATATTTTTCACTTCTGACAAAAACTTATCTTGATTGAAATTTGGCAGTTTAGAAGCAACAGTTTTTGAAATGTCAGAGATATCAAATCCTTCAGGAATGGTTATTTTGACTGGAGCTAAATTTTTCTCGCCTTTAGAAATACGCCTAGCAATTTCAAAAACAGACATTTTGTTTTCAAAAAAATAATCTCCTGCTGTTATATGTTTTTCACCTCCAAAAATAATCACAGAGGTTTCAAAAACAGCTCTAGAACGAATAATATTTTCTGTCTCTAAATCTTTAGAGATAGACCTCAGACTTGCTCCCTCTTTTATATTAACTATCACCCCTGCTGGAAAACTGGAAGGTGCACTAAAAACAAAAAAATAAACAAACAAAAAAAATATAATTATGCTGACAACATAAAAAATATTTTTTGAAGGCAATTTAGACATCGGATGTGGAAATCCGACTTGTCCAAGTTCATTGTTTGATGAAGGTAAGTTTTCCATAGTAAGTTATACCGGCAAATTGGTAGGAGGAGAAGCTTCTTTGGATTCAATACGTTCCAAGGTAGGAACCTTTAATATTTGACCAGGGAAATGCCAAAGAGTAGCCAACTCTTCAGAGTTTAAAATACTTATATGATGATGAAAAAAGTTTGGAAAAATAAGAGGAGAAAGTGGCCAAGGCAAATGTATTTTATGTCTCATCGGTGGATGAAAAAATTCTCGCTCCCTATATTCTTCGAGCATTCTGTTTGCTAAGCGAGTAATTTTTTTACTTGAGAGTGGAAAAAAGGAAGCTATAAAATTTGGACTAAAAGCATCTGCCTGAGTTGAATTTATACGCCAAAGTTCATTCACAAAAGGCATAGCATATTGTCGAAAAATTAGACGAATGTTTCTTCTATTACTCATATTAAATAATTCTCTTTTTGCAACATAACAAACTCTGATACCAGTCTCAAAACCAACTTTCAACATTTTTCTTCCAGCACCTTCCATCATAGGCCTTAAGAAATCAGGAGAACGAACTTCTTTTGAAAATGTCCCGTCTGGTCTTTCACGAAAACCTGTAAACTCTTCTAGAGCTTTTAAAATTACTTTTCTACCTTCTTCTATCCAATCATGATGTCCAAACCAAGTTCCTTTAGTGTGATACTTTCTTTGGCAAGGAGTGACAACGATCTGCATCCACATCTGCTCTCCTTTTCCTATTGAACCAAAAAGTTCTATTACCGGAGAGATAGGATCAACTTTTTGTTCTTCTTTCGGATCTTTGTCTAAACCAAAATCAATATAAGTTTTTATTGGATATACATCGGCTCTTTTTAATCTAAATTCACAACCCCATAAATTGTATTCACTATCTCCTGTGATTTTATCAACAGCTAATGTATAATCTTCCACTTCTTTTACTTGAGCTTGTGGAAATTGTGCATACATCTGAGTTTCAAGTAAACCTTTTACACGAGAAGGTGCACGTACATAAAAATGCACTTGCCCATCAATAGAAGCTATTTCTAACGAAAACCAAAACCACACGGCACCTTGCCAATATGTTTCTAATCCGCTTTTTTCACTCCAGTGATATAGGGCATTAGTGATAAAAAGCTCCATTGCTTTTGGAGATCTCAAAACATCTCGCGGAGGGACTATTTCCAACAAAACCCATTCAATACCCGAAATAAAATTTGCCTGTACATAGTGAAGCCAAAATTTGTAAGCAGTAATAGCAAGAATAATAAATCCTGCAATAGGCAAAATACTTAGAAATATTCTATAAATCCAAAAGATGATTAAATCTATCATTCCTTATATTTTAGTATAAAAAAGAAAATAAAGAAAGAAAAATCCCCCTACAAGGGGGATTCAATTTCCGGAAACCTGGTTTACGGGAACTTTTACGCTAGAGTATAAAGGCCGTTTTTGTTTTTCTTGAAGAATTTAGGATTGACAAGATTAACTAAAATAGTATTTTTCTTGAAATATCTTTCTTTCATTACTTTTTCTACCACATCGTCTTTAGAAAGCGGACCTTCCCTTTTCAAGATATCTCGAATGACTTCTCGTGCGATACCCGTTTTATATCCCCATTCAGCAAGAGCATAAAGACCTCGGCCAACTAAAACAAAGCGAGTATCTTTGATGAGTTCGTTGTGACAAGTAGCATAGTGAGTTTTTCTACCGAAAGTTTTAGAGATAGCATCAGCAACTTCTTTAAAATGCATAGGAGAGCCATGACGCCTCATAACAAGAAAAGCATAATCTTTCACTCCACGAGTGCGAACGTTTGGAGAGCCAGATCTACCCCATTCGCCTAATGGATTTTTAGAAATAGTTTTAGAGATAGAAAGCCATCTTTTAGCAATTTCTTCATTTCTGTACTGATCTGAAACATCTTTCATTTGATCAAAAAACTTTTTAATCATTTCTGCTTCCAATATAAGATCTTGATCATTTAAACTTGCATAAAGCTTCTTTAGAGAGTCATGAACTTTTTCTGCCATTGCATCATCTACACTCCAACGAGTTTTAAAATGATCATCCTCTCTATGTTTTTTGAAAAAATCTCCTAGTTCCAAATAAAAATGTATGTGATTTTGAGTATTTTTATCTTTTGAAATATGTGCTAAAAGATCATGCTCTGCAACAATAGACCCTAAAGAATGTATCAACTCTTTAAGTTCTTCAAAAATAGCTTGCTCTTCTTTGTAAGCAGGAGATTTCTTGATCAAAGCGAGTGCTGCGTCTTCAATCTGACGGACACGCTCTCTCGTGATATTGTATTTTTTACCTATTTCTTCAAGAGTCTTTCTTTCTGCATCAGCTGTCAAGCCAAAACGATTCATGATGACATCGCGAGTACGATCCTGAAGGTGTGAAGTTATTTTTTTAGTGACTTGTTTTGGTTTGAAAGTTATTGTTGCCATAATTTTTATAAATAATTTTTTATTAATTAAATTGCATGCCTATATAATACACCTATGTTAACTTAATGTCAACTGTTTCGACACTCTGTATCAAAAATTTTAGAGACCCAGTGTCTATTTTTTTCTTAACGCTCTCGCACGATCAATTTCAGTTAAATATTTCTTACGAATTCGAACTGATTTTGGGGTTATTTCCAAGTATTCATCTCCATTCATAACCTCAAGACCCCGCTCAATACTCAATATAAATGGTGGATTTAGGTATATGGCCTCGTCTGTACCTGAAGCTCTCATATTGGTAAGCTGTTTACCTTTTGTGGGATTTACAGACATATCATCGCCTTTTAAGACGTTACCAATAACCATTCCTTCATATATTTCTGTCCCATGCCCAATATACATAATACCACGTTCTTGTAAATTTGCAAGGGAGAAAGCCACAGCCTTACCAGAAACCATGGAAATCATAGATCCATATTCACGCTTTTTTATTTCACCTGCGTACTCTTTAAAACCGATAACCCTTGAAGACATTATTCCTTCCCCTTTCGTATCTATTATAAATTCTCCACGATAACCCAAAAGTCCACGAGTTGGTATATCAAAAATAATTCTAGCAATACCATGTTTCTCTACCATGTCTTTCATCAACCCTCTGCGTTTGTTTATTTTTTCTATAACCGTACCAGAAGATTCCATCGGCACATCTATCACTAACTCTTCATACGGTTCTGTCTTTACTCCATCATGTTCTTTGATGATGACTTCTGGTTGAGAGACTTGCATTTCAAATCCTTCACGGCGCATGTTTTCCAAAAGTATCGCAATGTGTAATTCTCCTCTTCCATAAATTTTGAAAAATGATGGACCCATCTTGTCGCCCTGGTCCGGAGAAAAATCAACTTTAAGTCCAACATTTATTTCAAGTTCTTTTTCTAATCTTTCTTTAATCTGTCGAGAAGTGACAAATTTGCCCTCGCGTCCGGCAAATGGAGAATCGTTTACTAAAAAATTAAGAGACAGAGTCGGCTCATCAATCGCAATATGTGGGAGTTGCTCTACGCTTTCATCTTCACAAATAGTCTCTCCAATATAAATGTCTGGAATTCCAGATAAAAGCACAATGTCACCAGAAGTCGCTTCCGCTACTTCTTTTCTATTTATTCCTTCAAAGCCAAAGAGCTTGGTTATCTTCCCTATTCTAGTACTTCCCTGTTCTCCTTTTATAAAAACCTGACTTCCTCCAACCATTTTGCCAGAATAAATTCGTGCGACAGCCATACGTCCTAAAAAGTTGTCATAACCCAAGTTGAAAACTTGAGCAGACATTTTTTTATCTGCATTTAAAGAAGCAGGTTGTACATGTTCTAATATTACATCCAAAAGTGGAGAAAGACCCCCTCCTTTTTCCTCCCCCTTAGCAAGGGGGAGGTTGGGTAGGGGTAATGTTTTAAAGGCTACCCCTTCACGTCCAATAGCATAGACAGTTTCAAAATTTGCCTGTTCGTCATGTGCACCTAATTCA
>DAIEQH010000020.1 GCA_027347985.1 Candidatus Nomurabacteria bacterium
AGCTCATATGGACAATATAATGTATGAGGCTTATGGAACAGGAGGAGTGGGTATAATTATTGAAACTTTAACTGATAGCAAAAACAGAACAGTACAGGATATAAAACACATACTGGTAAAAAATGGTTTTGAGCTTGCTAGTATTGGTTCTGTCGTCTGGTCTTTTAATAAAGAAAAAACGCCAGAAGGAATAATCTGGAAACCTAATGTGTTTATCCCTGTTTCTGACCAAGATTTAGAATTACTAGATACTCTCGTAGATGAACTAGAAGAACTAGATGACGTGCAAGATATTTTTACCAATGCAGAATAAAATATGATAATTTTAGGCATAGATCCTGGATTTGAAAGACTCGGGGTCGCGATACTAGAAAAAAATAAAGGTGATAAAAAAGAGAAAGTATTATTTTCGGAATGTTTTCATACTTCTTCTAAAATAGAATTTTCTGAACGATTAAATTTGATAGGAAAAGAAATAAAAAAAATAATAAAAAAATTTAAACCAGAAATTTTATCTATTGAAACTTTGTTTTTAAATACCAATCAAAAAACAGTGATGCATGTGGCAGAAGTACGCGGAGTTGTGATTTACGAAGCTTCACTTTTAAATTTAAAAATTTTTGAAGCTTCTCCTCCACAAATAAAGATAGCCACGACTGGTTATGGGAAAGCAAACAAAGAACAAGTGATGAAAATGGTGAAAATATTAGTAAATATTGATAACAATAAAAAATCTGATGATGAATTAGACGCTATTGCTGTCGCCCTAACAGCCTTTGCTCATATAAGAACTTAAGATTGTTCAAACCTATTTTTCTTTTAATTAATAAATATAAGTTGTAATACTTGCTTCCGCTATTTCTTTCATAACGTCAAAAAGTTCATTTTCCTGCCACTCTTTTTCTCTAAAATACATTGAAACAGGGGCATAATTTTCTCTTTTATGAACAAAAACTCTATTTAATGGATAAAACTCGTTCATGGTTATTACCCTGTTTCTTATTCCAGAACCTTCTGCAAAATCTATTCCCCAACCAAAACAGACAAAAGGTGTTACTTTTTCATATTGTAAAGTAGCTCGTATTCCTATAAGGTTTTTGCCTAGCCGTTCAATAGCATTTCCTTGTGCCTGTTTCTTTTTACCTTCCGCTACCCGTTTATCATTCGTGCCTTGATGTTTCATTTCAACAGCAAGGGCAATTCTTTTATAGTTTTCATCATCTTTCTTTCTCAAAACCAACACACCGCCATCTGGCTGGATATATGCATCTTCATTAGTAAGTGTGGCAAATTCTGTTCTCTTGTCATAACTTTTTATAATACCTATCAACTCAGACAATTTAATTTGTTTAACATACTCAAGATAATATCCGAGCTCCGCAAGCTTAAAACGAACATTTAAGTGTTCAATCACAGTTTCCATAACGACAGCTACTGTTTTGTCGTCATTTTTAGAAAGAGTATTTTTAGGCAAATGTTGTGCTTTTCTTTTGCGCAAAGAGTCGCTTTTGTTCATGACTATTTTTTACGAAATAATGACCATTCATTCCTTTAATATTAAAGATTAAAACTTCACTATGAAACAACACATTTGGAAAAACATCTTTCGGAAGAGATACAATACCAGTAATTTCTGGGTATTCTTCATTCACAAATTTCATCCAGCGTTTACTATTTTCTGTTTGATTAAGACGAAAACCGTATGGAGTAAACATGACAATAGGAATTTCACTACCCCATAATTCTATTGCTTTTGCGAACCATACTTCAGGAAGCAAGGGGCGACCACCATAATGCTCTTGTATATACTTCTTTGTTTTACTATCTATGTTGAATGGTGGATTCATTATCACCAATGAAACCTTTTCTTTTATTTCACCCTTTTGGACTTCAAGATAATTCTTGACTATTGTATTTGGAAAACCTTGTTTTTCAATATCAATTCCTTTTACTTCATAGCCGTTTTCTTTCCACGGCTTCAAAAGAGAGCCGTGTCCAACACAAGGATCAATAATTATTCCACTATTTTTTTTAATGTGAGTATGAAGTATTTCGTAAAGAAATTCACTTACATGGTCGGGAGTAAAAACAGTAGCTTTTTTTTCATTTTTATAAAAATTATTTCTATCAACCCGATACATAGCTATAGTATAGCAAATAGCAAATCCCGTGAATACTCCACAAATATGAATTTTGTGTTATAATAACAATTTCTAAAAATAACTTATATAATTAAGGGATAATCAGTATTGACTACCAAACAAACAACTTAAACTGAACTTGTTCTAGTTCGGGGTTATCCACATATTCTATTGCCAAGCGTTTTATATTTTGATACAAAGTAATAAATTAATAAGAGGTCGTTTAATAAACGTAAAATATCTTTAATATGAGTTACGATGAAGAAGAAGATTTGATGGTGGATGGAGAAGACGGAGATGAACTACTAGATCCACTAGAAGAAGAGCCCGATGATCTTGATTCTGATTATGAAGAAGAAGATCCTGATAAAGATCACTAATAAAAAATACTCAGCCTTAGGCTGAGTATTTTTTATTTTATATAATTTTTATAAATTTTCTTTTTCCTATCTTAAACTTCATTCCAGACTCTGGAAAAATATTGGCATCCGTTATTTTTTTATCACTATCAAGATCTGTCACTGCTCCTTCTTCTATTAATCTCCTGAAGTCTCCTTTGGAAGATAATATTTTTGCTTCCACTAAAAGATCCATCAATGTTTTTCCATTTGAAGTAAGTTCTGTCATCTCTTCTGGAATCTCTCCTTTCTGAAAAGTATTCACGAAGTTTTCTTCTGCTTTTTTGGCTTTGTCTTCACCATAATAAATAGCCACGATTTGTTTAGCTAAATTCATTTTCACTTCTTTTGGATGTAAAGCTCCATCTAAAAGACCCTTTTTTATCTTTTCTACTTCTTCCATCGGTGTGAAGGTGCAAAGTTCAAAATAATTTCCAATTGAAGAATCTGGAATAGACATCACTTTGCCATACATATCATTTGGTAGGTCGGTAATACCAATGTAATTGTCTAAACTTTTAGACATTTTTTCTTTTCCATCAGTCCCTTCAAGAAGTCTAAAAGAAAGCACCGCTTGCGGAGATTTTTGATTCATTTCCATAACATCACGCCCAACCAACATATTAAAAAGTTGATCGGTTCCTCCAACTTCAAGATCACAAGAACCATAAATGTTTGAAATTGCATTTGAATCTATCCCTTGAATTACTGGATACATCATTTCGTGCATGTAGATTGGTAATCCTTCTTTTATTCTGTCCTGGAACATATCTCTCTCAATCAATCTATTAAAAGTAATCTTTCTCAAAATAGAAAGAAGGCTGACAAGTGTATAGCTATTTATATTATTTTTCTGCATCCTCGTTGCTTCCCAGTGGTGTGCTTTAGCCATCAAATTATTACCAGGTAGTGGAGGAGTGGTTATAGATTTATCTCCTACCTGGATGGTTATAGTTTCGTTTTCTGGAGCAATAATATCATTTATTGATACAAGCCAGTCAGAATTCATCGTCCAAGAAAAAACTTTTTCATCTTTTAGTAAAATTTTATTTACTTGGTCTAAAAAGGTTTTCATGTTTACCTGAATTTCCGCATATTCAATTTCTGGACGAATTTTACTTTTACCTGTCGGATCACCAATCATTGCCGTAATATCTCCAATTAAAAAAACAACCTTGCATCCTAATTCTTGAAATTGTCTTAATTTATGAAGGATAACAGCATGACCTAAATGAATATCTGGCCTATTTGGATCAACTCCAAGTTTGATGACTATTTTTTCTGGATTATTTTCTAACTTTTTACGAAAAATTTCACCAGGGTCAATAAATTCACCAACCCCTCGAGAGAGCAATTCATTTATTTTATTTTTATCTAAATTCACCTTCATAATAAAGCATTATAACACATAATCTGCTATAATCAGAATAATGAATAAAGAGTTTAAAAAGATAAAAATTCCAAAAAATTTCCTATTACTCCTCTCAGGTATTTTTATTTTATTAGTGGCAATAGTAATAATTTGGATTTCTTCTTTAAAAATACCGGACTTCCGTTCCTTTGAAGACAGAAAGGTGGCAAACTCTACAAAAATATACGACCGCACAGGAAAAATTTTGCTTTATGATATACACCAAGATGTAAAAAGAACAGATATACCTTTTGAACAAATGGGAGCAAATATCAAGAACGCAACTGTCGCTATTGAAGACTCTGAGTTTTATAATCACGGTGGTATAAGAATAACTTCTATTATCAGAGCTGCTCTCTCAAATTTATTTCAGATTGGAATAGGTGGTGGTGGTTCTACTATTACTCAACAATTAGTAAAAAATACTCTTCTGACCCAAAAAGTTAGCTATATCAGAAAAATAAAAGAATGGATCTTGGCAATAAAAATAGACAACTCTATGCCTAAAGAAAAAATTCTTGAAGCTTATTTAAACGAAAATCCTTATGGTGGTAATGTTTATGGGATAGAAGAAGCTTCTAAAACTTATTTCAATAAAGACGCACAAGATTTAACACTCGCAGAAGCTGCTTATTTGGCATCAATTCCACAATCTCCAACCTCTCTCTCTCCTTATGGGAAAAATAGAGATAAATTGGATGCCAGAAAAAATTTAGTTCTTTCTAGAATGCTAGAACTCAAATTCATCACAGAGGCAGAATATAATACAGCTAAAAATACAATAGTCACTTTTGCACCACAAGCAACTTCTGGTATTAAGGCCCCTCATTTTGTTTTCTTTATTAAAGATTATCTTGAACAAAAATATGGGAGCGAATTAGTAGAAAGTGGTGGACTCAATGTAATCACTACCCTAGATTATGGTTTACAAGAAAAAGGAGAACAGATAGTAAAAGACGGCGCTCTGAAAAATGAAAAAGACTGGAATGGGAAAAATGCCGGACTTGTGGCAATAGATCCTAAAACTGGACAGATTTTAACAATGATAGGGTCTAGAGATTATTTTGATAAAACAATTGATGGCAATTTTAATATCGCAACAGCTAATAGACAACCAGGGTCTTCTTTTAAGCCTTTTATTTACGCTACGGCCTTCAATAAGGGATTTACCCCGGATACTGTGTTATTTGACCTACCTACAGAATTTCAAACAACCTGTGACGCTTATGGCAAAGCTCTTCCTCCACATAACCAAAACGATTGTTATATGCCTAGTGATTATGATGGAAAATATCGTGGACCAATGTCTTTACGTGACGCTCTCGCTCAATCTATAAACATCCCAGCAGTAAAACTTTTCTATTTAGCTGGGCTCAAAGACTCATTAAAAACAGCTGAAGATATGGGAATTAGTTCCTTGACCGATATAAGCCGTTATGGGCTCACTCTCGTCATCGGAGGTGGTGAGGTTTCTCTTCTTGATATGACTTCTGCTTATAGTGTTTTTGCAAACGACGGCGTTAGAAATCAATATACTGGAATCTTAAAAGTAGAAGATACAAATGGAAAAGTTTTGGAAGAATATACTTCGAACCCAAAAGAAGTTTTACCAAAAAATACTGCCTTGACTATTTCTGATATTCTGTCTGATAACAAAGCTCGCACCCCTACATTTGGAGCAAACTCTGTTCTTAATATAGAGGGTAAAGATATAGCAGTAAAAACAGGTACAACTAATAACAATAAAGATGCTTGGACTATTGGCTACACACCCTCTATAACTGTCGGCGTTTGGGCTGGAAACAACGATAATAAACCAATGAAAAAAGGAGGTTCAGCAATGGCTGGACCAATTTGGAATAAATTTATGATTGAAGCGCTAAAAACACTACCAAATGAAAAATTCGAAAAACCAAATTTAGATGTTGATATAACAACAGTAAAACCAGTACTTCGTGGATACTGGCAAGGAAACGAAAACTTTTTTATAGATAAAATATCAGGGAAACTAGCAACTCCATTTACACCAAAAGAAACTTTACAAGAAAAAGTTATAACCAACGTACATTCAATACTTTATTGGATAAACAAAGATAATATATTGGGACCAGCACCGACAAACCCAAGTGACGATCCACAATTTAATCATTGGGAAATTCCAATACAAAATTGGTGGGCAAAAAATAGTGGAAAATATGGAGTGACAACTTGGGCTGATAAACCGACAGCTCTTGATGATGTACATACTGGCACATATACACCTGTGGTTTCGATAACAGAACCAGACACAGAAACTGTCTATTCTAAATACCAAAGAATACAACTAAAGATTGAAAATGCTGGCTCATATCCTCTCCAAAAAATAGACATTTTTGTGAATGATGTATTTCTAGACACTGTCAAAGCGCCTTTCAATTTTTCTTTCATCCCAGAAGAATTAGACAATCTTAAATCAGAAAATGAATTAAAAATAATTTCTTATGATACAGCTTATAATCGTGGAGAGACTAGTATAATATTTAAAGTAAACAATAATTAGACTATTTTTTGGGGAGCTTTTTTACCTAAAGCTTCTTTGAGTTTTAAATTAATCAAATCTTTTTTTAATAAGATTTCATTTTTGTAAATCGGTTTTATATTTAAATAAATGGTGTTGTTTTTTATTTTTATATCTTCAGGTTTAACATCCACCCCTATAACTTCTTTTAAAACATTCAAAACAGTGTTCTTTTTTATTTCTTCAGAAAGAAGCAGGTTACTAAACTTTAATAATAAGTCTTTAATCTCTATCATTTTACCTATTCATTGGCATAATAAGGTAAGTAAATGAATTATCTGAGGCACCAGAAATAACCATTGGTTTTGAAGACTGATTTAGTCTAATAGAGATACTATCTGTGTTTATAGATTGGAAACAATCAAGGAAATACTTGTAATTAAATCCCAAACTCACTTCATCCCCTTTCAAAGCGGCATCCAAAAATGTCTTGTTCTCTCCAATATCATTATTGGAAGAAGAAAGTTCAAATATTTTTTCTTTTGGTTTAATTAAAAGATTTATTTGATTAAACTTATCTGAAAAAATATTTGAAAGTTTGAGTGCATTTAATAAATCTTGTTTTAAAACAACTGCTTCAACTTTAAATTCCTTTGGAATAATTTGTCTATAATCTGGAAAAACCCCATCTATAATTCTAGAAGTTAAATATATATTTTCTGAAGAAAAAGAAATTTGATTTTTATTAAAACAAACCCTTACCACATCTTGTATTTCTCCAAATATTCTTAAAATTTCTGGAATGTTTTTAAAAGGAATAAGAATACCAGGAATTTCCTCATTTCCTTTTATTTTCACTTTTTTCTCTGCCAACCTAAAAGAATCTGTTGAAACAAATACCAGATTATCATTATTGGAATAAATATAAACACTTGATATTTCAGGTTTTATATCAGATGGAGACGAACTATAATAAACCCCTTTTATACCATCAACCAACTTCTTTGATTCTATTTCAAAAGTTTTTCCTTCAACAATAGGAATAGTTGGAAAATCATCGTGAATCTGACCTTTTAATTTTATTCTACTTTTTTTTGTTTTAATTAATAAATTTCCATCATCACTCTCTAAAAAAACATTTTCGTTTTGAAAAACATTAGAAAAAATACCAGCTAGTGTCCCTCCAGAAATAGCAACAATACCTTCTTTTTCAATTTTTGCTGGTATCTCAATTTCAACACCCAAACTTAGATTGGTGGCACGAAGTTTTAATGATCTACCAGAGGCAATAAATAAAATAGAACTTAAAATTGGTAATGTTAAATTCTTACCAGTAATCTTTTCTACTTGTAGAATTCCATTTTTTAGTTTTTCAATTCCGCATTCTAGTTTCATATGTTTATATATTATATATTTAATCTATTAATACTATTAGCACTGTTGATAAGTGGATAAGTTATATATAAGTTGTTTTTTATGATTATATTGACGATTTGTTTTCTTTTTTATATATAATAATTTTTAATTTTTCCTTCTATTGTTTTTTTATAAAAATATTTTTTCTTTTTATATTTTTTTATTAACAAGTTTTTCTTTTATCTTAGAACACTTTATACATCATTATTAACAGCTATTTAAACATAATTCTTATTTGTTCCAGTTCTTGTAATAATTGTGGGTCATTTTTCAAATCCGATTTTATTTTTAAATATGAGTGTATGACTGTGGTGTGATCTTTTCCTCCTAGTTTCTGACCTATTAAAGGATAAGAGACATTAAAGTCTTCTCGAAGCAAATACATTACTATTTGTCTTGCTTTTACTATTTCTTTTCTTCTGGTTTTTTCATAAACAGAAGATTCTTCTAGAGAATAATAATCACTAACAGTTTTTACGACGTCTTTTATAGAAACATTCTTTTTTGGTTTTATATTATTTTTTAGTAGGTTTTTAACCTCAGACACAGAAAGAGGCTTATTTTTCAAGCGATATTGACAAACAATAGTGTTTAAACTTCCTTCAAGTTCACGAATATTACCCTGAATAGCACTTGCGACATACTCCACCACATCATCTTCTAGTTCAACACTAAGTTCTCTTAATTTAACTTTTAAAATAGCAAGACGGGACTCATATTCTGGTTCGGTTACATCTACAATCATGCCTGCAGCAAAACGAGACTTCAAACGGTCTGCCAATTCAGGAATATAGTTTGGGTGTTTGTCAGAAGAAAAGATAATTTGCTTGTTGTTTTCATAGAAGGTATTAAATGTATGAAAAAGTTCTTCTTGAATTTTTTCCATTTTACCTATGAATTGAATATCATCTATAATTAAAAGATCATATTTGCGATATTTTTCTTTAAAAGAGTTTGCTTTGTTGTTTTGTAGTGAATTTATAAAATCAGTCGCAAATTTTTCTAAAGTTAAGTAGTGGACCTTTTTATTTTGATATTTTTCTTTTATTGAATTCCCTACTGCTTGGAGTAGGTGTGTTTTACCGAGCCCTGTACCACCATAAACAAAGAATGGGTTATATTTAGTGCCAGGATTCTCTATTATAGCTTGGGAAGCGGCATAAGCGAGCTCATTAAAGGTTCCGACTATAAAAGAATCAAAACGATAGCGTGGGTTTAGGTTGTCGTCTGGGTTGATATATAGGTCTTTTAGGGGTAATTCTTTGTTTATATAGGATTCACCACCTATTTTAGGTGTTTCTTGTTTACTGTTTTCTATTTTTGTTATTATATACTCTACCGCTCTCATGTTTTCATATACATCAGCGATAGTTTTAGTAATTAATTTATGGTATTTGTTTTTTAACCAATCACGAACAAACTCATTTGGAACTCCGACATATACAATACCTGTCTCTTCTCTTAGAATAGATGTATTTTTAAACCATGTACTAAAATTTGCCTTAGAGACACTGGCTTCTATTTCAATTAGACAATTTTTCCAAAGCTGTTTTGTATCCATTGGTTAAGATTATACTACAATATTTTTTAACACAACTTTCAAAAACTTATTAACTATGTTGATAAACTGTTGATAAAATTATAACCCACGAACCTTTGTTTTTTGACTTAAAATAAGTGTTGGGGTATACTCTCTTTATGTCACAAACATATCAGCCAAATAAAAGAAAAAGAGCTAAATCCCACGGATTTCTAGTTAGATCTAAGACTAAAACAGGCAAGAACGTGCTTTTAAGGAGAAGAAGAAAAGGACGTGCCAAGCTTTCAGTCTAAAAAGACCTGTCCCGTACTAAATTTTTGTATAAGAAAAATAACCACAATTATTAACAATTTAAAATTTTAGTACTGGGATGCTTCCTAAAAAAAATAGAGTGGATAAAAGCGGAATAAACCTTATTTTTAAAGAAGGAAAATTTATCAGCTCTCCCTTTTTTACATTTAAATTTGTATTAGATAATAGCTCTCTTAAACCCCGTATTTCTTTCATTGCCCCTAAAAACATAGCCAAATTAGCCGTCAAAAGGAATTCATTGAGAAGAAAAGGATATTTAGCCTTAGAAAAACACAT
>DAIEQH010000021.1 GCA_027347985.1 Candidatus Nomurabacteria bacterium
TGGCGAAAAAATAATTTGGCGAATCCGAAACCCGCCCGCATTCCTCCCCAGACCCCTCCTGCGGGCGGGAAATCAGCCGAGGCAGGGCGAATCCAAAACCCCAGACAAATTGTTTCGCCCTGCCTCGTCCGCATTAGTATTTTTAATCATTTGGATTTTGTTCGAAATAGTTTCGAACTTTGTCCAACAAACACCGCATTTAAAATAAATAGACATTGTGGTCTAGGTTTTGTTATAATTACCTTACATGGAACCTAACAAAAAACTAGAGTGGACAGCGTTAGAGTACGAAGAAAAAGAACGTGGCAACGATTGGTTTTGGGCTCTCGGCGTCATTATAGTTGCTTCATCAGTTGCTTCTTTTATTTACGGTAACTTTTTTTTCGGTTTATTTTTAATTGTTGGCGGAATATTGCTCACAATCTTTGCAATTAAAAAACCTGACTTAGTTTTTTATGAATTAAATGAGCGTGGTTTAAAAATCCGAAATCGTCTCTTCCCCTACGGGAACATAAAATCTTTTTGGGTAAAAAAGGAAGGAGAAAAACCAACCCTCTTTATAAAATCAGAAAGATTGTTCATGCCAATAATTTCAATGCCGATAAATCAAAATCAGACAGAAGAAATAAAAACTATAATGCTCTCAAATAATGTTCCAGAAGAAGAAATGAAGGAACATGTCTCCGAAAAAATAATGGAATCTTTGGGTTTCTAGATTGAATTTTTTAGTAAAAACTGTTAATGTTCTATTGTCTTGCCCTCGTCGTTCAATGGATAGGACGTAACTTTGCGGAAGTTATGATGTAGGTTCGATTCCTACCGAGGGCACATTTTTATAATCCTCATGATAATTTCATGTTAAACTTATAACATGAAATTTATTGATAAAAGTGATGAGGAAATAATCGCCTTATATCAAAATGGAGAAGAGGGGGCATTTAAAGGACTAATAGACCGATATACTTCCCCTCTTTATAACTTTGTCGCGCGTTTAACCACCAAAGATAGCGCGTCTGACATAGTTCAGGAAACTTTCATAAAAGTTTGGAAAAATCTACATAAATTTGATTCATCAAAAGCTAGCTTCAAAACTTGGATTTTTACCATAGCAAAAAATACTGCCACTGATTTTCTGAGAAAAAGAAAGAGTTTACTTTTTTCTGATCTTCCTGCCCGCAATGCTTTGCACGGCAATGCAGGTGGGGAAAAAGACGAGGATAATAATTTTTTTGAAGAAAATATACCAGACGAAAATTTACTTCCCGATGAAATTTTACAAAAACTACAAGATTCTTTATTGCTTAATAAAACACTAGAAAAGCTTCCAACAAATTATAAAACAGTTCTAATACTTCATTACCAAGAAGAAATGACTTTCGATGACATAGGAAAAATTTTAGAGAAACCATTAAACACAGTAAAAAGCGATCATCGCAGGGCGCTTATTAAATTACGAGAAATATTAAATCTATGAAAAAATTTATCTTATCTTTTTTTGTTATAGGAGGATTTGCACTATATGCCATCTATTATGGGTCAGGCGGTACTTTGATGTATATACCTAATTCTGCCACTTCGAGCCCAATAAAAAATAAAGGCTCGGCAATTGCTACTAATGCAAAAAACAACAGAATGGGTGGCAACCTAGCCTCTGTGCAAAACAAAATGATGCCTAAACAAAATACTGCTACGACCACAGGTAGAGGAATGATGAATGCTGGCACTTTTAGAGATGGTGAGTATGTTGGGGACAGCGTAGATGCATATTATGGATATATACAAGTAAAAGCTGTTATTGCAAATGGTAAACTTTCTGATGTAATTTTCTTAGATTATCCACAAGATAGAGGAAATTCAATTAGAATAAATAATTATGCTATGCCTATTCTGAAAACAGAAGCAATTGCATCTCAAAATTCAAATGTAAATACTGTCTCTGGAGCAACAGATTCTAGTGGGGCATTTAGACAATCTCTGGCAAGTGCTTTGGTTCAGGCAAAAATTTAATTTAATTATGAAACAGTCAAAAATCTTAATGGGAATGACAATCAAGATAGAAATCGCAGATAAGAACGTAAATGAAAAAGTTTTTAACAAAATTTTTGCCTATTTTGATGAAATAGATAGAAGATTTAGTACCTATAAAGAGGATAGTGAAATTTCAAAAATAAATCGCGGAGAATTAAAAGAAGAAAACTGGAGCAAAGAGATGAAAGAAGTTTTTGAACTTTCAGAAAAAACGAAAAAGGAAACAAATGGATATTTTGACATAAAAAAACCAAATGGAAAATACGACACCTCGGGATTAGTAAAAGGATGGGCAATTTGGGAGGCAGCTAATATCTTAAAAACAAACGGCTTCAGTAACTTTTATGTTGATGCGGGTGGAGATATTCAAGCTTTTGGGAAAAATGAGAAAAATGAACCTTGGAGCATAGGCATTCGCAACCCTTTTCGTCCAGAAGAAATAATCAAAAAAATCATCTTGAAAGATAAGGGGGTGGCAACTTCTGGGACTTATGTGAGAGGTCAGCATATCTATAATCCTAAAAAACCAAACGAGACAATAGACGACATAGTCAGTTTGACAGTGATAGGTCCAAATATTTATGAAGCTGATCGCTTTGCTACTGCGGCTTTCGCAATGGGAGAAAAAGGGATATATTTTATAGAGCAACTTCCAGATTTTGAAGGATATATGATAGACAAGAACGGGATTGCAAAAATGACTACCGGATTTGAAAGACATACAATAAAAGATTATTAATTAAATTCCATTATCAAAATGCTAGAACATATAGACAATTTTCTAAATAAAGTAACGATGTATAGATTGGTACTATATGTACTTGTTTTGATGGTACTAGTGGGTTTTTTGTTTTCTCTTTTAGGAATACTGCCTTATGAACCAATTCTTTTTCTAGCGGGAGTCACTTTTATTATCTCAATTTCTCTGATTTTTAATGAATTATTTTCTTTTATTTTTAAGGCTCCCACCAATGTTGAATCAGTCTATATTACTGCACTTATTTTAGTTCTTATCATTACACCTATAAAAGATATTGGAAACATTTCTTATTGGATGTTTTTATTCTGGGCAGCTGTTTTAAGTGTCGCTTCTAAATATATTTTTGCTATCGGCAAAAAACATATTTTCAACCCAGCAGCTTTCGCTGTCGCTATAACAGCACTCACCATAAATCAATACGCTAGTTGGTGGATCGGTACGCTTATCATGGCCCCTTTTGTTATTGTAGGAGGACTTTTAGTTGTCCGAAAAATCAGAAGGTCTGATATGGTAATAAGTTTTATTTTAGTTGCTCTCGCTTTTATTGTCGGCACTAGAGCTTTTGATTTTTCTAGCGGTCTAAATATTATTTATCAAACACTCTTTTATACACCCATACTTTTCTTTGCATTTATAATGTTTACTGAACCTTTAACCACTCCTCCTCAAAAATCTTTACGTATGCTTTATGGAGCATTTACTGGTTTCCTGTTTTCTCCTCTCGTACATATTGGTTCCCTCTTTTTTACACCAGAACTTTCTCTTTTAGGAGCCAATATCTTTTCTTATATAGTGAGTCCTAAACAAAAACTCATTCTAAAATTAAAAGAAAAGAAAGAGGTAGCACAAGATACTTACGATTTTGTATTTGAAAATCCTAATCCTTTTAATTTTAGACCCGGTAAATATATGGAGTGGACCCTAGATCACCAAAAAATAGATTCTAGAGGAAATAGAAGGTATTTCACTGTTGCTTCTTCACCGACAGAAAAAGAATTGCGGCTAGGAATAAAATTCTACCCAAATGGAAGCACTTTCAAAAAACAACTTTTGTCTATGAACGAAAATGATATTATCGTCGCTTCTCAGATTGCTGGAGATTTTACTTTACCGAACAAAAAAAATAAAAAACTTGTTTTCATCGCCGGTGGCATAGGCATTACCCCATTTCGAAGTATGATTAAATACCTCATGGATAAAAAAGAAAAAAGAGATATAGTTCTCTTGTATTCCAACAGGACTCCAGCTGATGTTACTTATAAAAATCTACTTGATCAAGCAATAAAAGAGCTTGGAATAAAAGTCATCTATACTGTCACAGACAAAATTCCACCTGGCATTTGGCAAGGAAAGACAGGATACATAGACAACAAAATGATTACACAAGAAATACCTGACTACAAAGAAAGATATTTTTACCTTTCCGGCACACACGGCATGGTTTCGACTTTTGATAATACTCTACAAGAAATGGGCATCAATAAAAGTCACATCAAAAAAGACTTCTTCCCAGGATTTGCTTAAAAATATGTTAAAATAAGTAGATGCCAGAATTAACTTTAGCCGCTCTCGTCCCCTGGGTCATAACCAATGGCTATTTTATTTTTTTTATTGCCACTGTTGTTGAAGGAACATTGGTCACTACTGCAGCTGGTGTGGCTGCAGGGTTTGGTTATTACAATATTTTTATAATTATATTAATAGCTATTGCTGGAGACTTAGTTGCTGATACTGTTTATTATTTTATTGGATATCATACTAGGAGTTTGCTATTAGAAAAATATGGTCACCATCTTGGAATCACAAAAGAACGCTTAGAAAAAGTAGGCGGAATGGTGCATAATCACTTCAGAAAAACCATGTTGGTGGTAAAACTTTCTCCTCTTATTCCAATCCCTGGACTCATCGCAATCGGGGCTTCTCGTGTGCCACTACGAAAATTTGTAGGCATATCTCTTTTGATTACAGCACCAAAAGCAATTTTCTTTGCACTTTTGGGTTTCTACTCCGGAAGGACATATGTATATTTAACTAATACTATTACTAACGGCTCTTATTTTGCCGGAGGATTAATTTTATTTATTTTAATTATTTACCTTGTTTATCAAAAAATAACTGCTCTTATTTCTAAAAAGACTGGAATTGAATAAAAAATTATCTTACTTCTTCCCACGTTTTACTTTTAATCTTCCCAAGGAATAACATATAAAACCTATTTATAAAAAACAAGGAGATCATATGCGGCCATCCAAGGATGTGTGCCCGACGACCTGAATGATATATAAAAAGGTCTTTTGCAAAATAAATTCTTCCAAGTTTTTGGAGACGTGAAAACATTTCTACATCTTCCATAGCAACAATGTTTTTATTATACCCTCCAATCTTACGAAAAGCATCAGCCCTCATCATTTGGAACTCTCCGCCACTAGTACTACCTAAACCAAAGTAATTATCTAATATCATACTGAACGCACCAGTAATCCCAAAAATTAGACGATCAAAAAATGTTTCTTCTCCAGGATAAATACGAAACCATGTAGTAGCTCCAACAATATTTTTATTCTTATCAAGAACACTAATTATTTTCTCAAAAAATTTATTAATATCAGGGAAAAGAGTATCAGCATCCATCTCAACAATAAAATCTCCAGCGGCTAAAAAAGCTCCACCATTTCGTGCTTCTGCAATTGTTTGTCTATGCTCTCCTGTATGTTGAACAATTTTACAATTATATTTCTTCGCAATTTCAAGCGTGCGGTCAGTACTTTTGCCATCCGATAAAATAATTTCATGCAACCCATGATAGCCCGAAAGATTACGCAATGTTTCTTCTATTACTTTTTCTTCATTAAGCGTTGGGATAACAAACGAAATCATAATATCTAACTATATCATTTTTATAAAGAGTTGTCTTTCTTAAAATCCTGCACCAAAAGGTATTTTGGGTGCGTATATATTGAAATACAAGTAATTTAATTTTTTATGCGTGATTGGTCCATACAAATAAAGGCTCATTTTAAGGATAAGGATTTTACCTTTTCGGTCATAATTGCTTTTCTACTCTTTGCTGTCAGTTTTGGCGTCAATTTTCTGGCTGGTACTTATGCTTCCAATGTAGCCAGTAATCCTGTGACAGATATAATACTCAGTAATACTCGCGTATATGATGTAGATTTTCTCTTCACTTATGGAATGTTCATGGTTTGGATACCCGTAATCTTTTTATGCCTAAAGCACCCAAGACGCATACCTTTTGTTTTAAAAAGTATTGCTATATTTATTTTAATCAGATCAGTTTTCATTTCTTTGACTCATATTGCTATATTTCCTACTCATGTGGACGTAACTAGCGGTTTTAATAGCATAATGAATTTTACTGGAGATCTTTTCTTTTCAGGACATACTGGATTGCCTTTTTTAATGTCCTTAGTATTTTGGCAATATAAAAATCTTCGTTATTATTTTATAGCTTGTTCTCTTTTCTTTGGCACAGTAGTTCTCCTAGGACATGTACATTATTCTATAGATGTTTTCGGGGCATTTTTTATTACTTATTCTATTTTTCACATAGCAGAATTCTTGTTTAAAAAAGATAGGTCACTTTTTTATAATGGGTTAGAAACTCCAATAACTGCACCAAAATTAGTAGCTTAACGTATATATAGATGTATGAAGATGAAAAAAGAACTGAGAAAAGCTTTTCTTAATACTAAAATTGAGGCAGATTCAAGTCTAGCCCAAAATATTTGGGATAGTATCATCGCGCGAAACAAACGCGTAGCCCGTTTTAAATTATGGGCTTTTTCCTCTGTCAGTCTTGCTTCATTGATAGGGTTCATCCCGGCATGGCATTTACTATCAAATGACCTAGCTCAATCTGGAATTTATGAATATTTATCTCTTGCTTTTTCTAACGGAAGTTCTTTCTTTGCTTATTGGAAAGAATTTGTCCTTTCTATCGCTGAATCCTTACCAACAATAAGTATTGCCCTTTCGCTTTCCTTAATTTTTATATTCTTTTTGTCACTTAGATTTGCAACAAAACAAATTATTAGAGGTCAATTAATATTAACTATTTAAAAGTATATGAATCCCGTTAGAAATTTACAAAACGGGAGAAGATTATAAAAATAACACAAATCAGCTATCTTTATATATAAATAATATATGTACGAATAGTATGATTTCTAAACGGGATGAAAAAAATATACGAGGACATAAAAAAAGTTTTTGAATCAAAAATCACAACCAGGATTTTAGTAATAATCGGTGTCATTATTATTGCTATGCTGATTTTTTCAGCAGGAATTTTTGTTGGTTTCCGTAAGGCAGGCTTCGGCAGAGATTGGGGAGAAAATTATGAACGTAATTTTGGAATGAGACCCGGCAATATGATGTTCGGTAGAGACAACTTTCCAAACTCTCATGGTGCTGTAGGAAAAATTATAAAAACAGAATTGCCAACCATAATAGTACAAGACAGAGACAATACAGAAAAAGTGATTCTCATAAAAGATGACACAAGAATACAAAAAATGATGTTTAATATCAAAGCAAGTGATCTTACTGTCGATGATTTCGTAACTATAATTGGGTCACCAAACAGCGAAGGACAAATAGAAGCAAAATTTATTAGAGTAATGCCACTCGGTATACCTGTCTCCCCACAACCACAACAAACAGCACCAATAAAATAAAATACTCTATGAAAAACTATCTAAATAAAACTAGAACTTTTATAATTTCCCATAAGATAATGAGCTCAATCATTTTTATAGTGGTTTTGTTTATTGGTTATTGGATTTATGGAAAAATGACAAGTACAACGGGTGAAACTCAATACATAACCACTACTGTACAAAAAGGAACAATAGTTTCTTCTGTTACTGCTTCGGGACAAGTTGAAAGTTCTAATCAAATAGACCTAAAGGCAAGTGTCTCTGGGGCAATAGTTTATGTCGGAGTAAAACCTGGAGATAAAGTCAAAAGAGGTAAATTACTTTTCTCAATTGACAATAAAGACGCACAAAAAGCTGTAAGGGACGCAGAAATAAGTTTAGAATCTGCAAAAATTTCTTTAGATAAATTAAAGATACAGCAATCGGATGCGAATATGAATGCTGATTTAGCAAAAGCATATGACGATGGTTTCAACACTGTTTCAAACGTATTTTTGGACCTACCAGACATAATGACTGGTCTTGATAGTATGTTTTTTAAAGATACCATCAGTCCAGGTTCAGGGCAGTGGAACATAGATTGGTATGAATCAAAAGTCGCAAACGAAGATGCAGACAAAATAAAGACTTACAAACAAAACCTGACAGATTCTTACAACTTGGCACTAGAAGCTTACAATAAAAACTTGGATAATTATAAATCAGTTTCAAGAACTTCTGACAACGCAACTATCGAAACAATGATTTCACAAACTTACGACACAACCAAGCTAGTTTCTGATGTTATAAAAAATGGAAATAACTATATTGATTTTGTTAAGGATTCAATGCAAAAAAACAACTCAGCCATACCAACAATAATAGCTACGCATAAAGCAAGTTTGAACACCTATACTTCAGAAACAAATACTCATTTACTAGACCTACTTTCAATTAAAGCAAGCATAAAAAGTTATAAAGACGCTTTCCCAAATTCTAGTTTAGATATACAGTCTTCCGAACTTTCAGTTAAACAAAAAGAAAATGCATTACAAGATGCAAAAGATAATCTCTCTAATTATTATGTCCTTGCTCCATTTGATGGGACAATAGCAAGCGTCACAGGAGAAGTTGGAGACATCGCGTCTTCCACGCTGGGTTCTTTGATTACAAACCAGAAAATTGCCCTGCTTTCTATGAACGAAGTAGATGTGGCAAAAATAAAACTTGGACAAAAAGCAACTATCACATTTGACGCAATACCTGATTTATCTATGACGGGAACAGTTGCTGAAATTGATACTGTCGGTACTGTCTCTCAAGGCGTCGTGTCATATAGTGTTAAAATCGCTTTTGATACAAATGAAGATTCTGTAAAACCAGGAATGAGTGTTTCTGCTTCAATTATTACTGATTCTAAAACAAATGTCCTCATCGTTCCTTCGAGCGCGATAAAGACTCAAGGAAATATAAAATATGTACAAATGTTTGGTTCTCCTTTACCCGCACCATCTGTGGGATCACAAGGAACTCCTTCGGTAATAGCTCCAAATCAAGTTACTGTAGAAACTGGGCTAACTGATGATACAAATACAGAAATTGTTGGAGGATTAAAAGAAGGAGATCAGATTGTATCGCGTACTATCACAAGTACCACTACAACCACAAAAGCTCCGACAGCAACTTCCCTCTTAGGAGGAAATACTCGTGGTATAGGTGGCGGCTTTGGAAGATAATTTTAAAATAGGATGATTGAAGTAAAAGATATTACAAAAATATATAAAAGTGCAGTAGAAGACTTTAAGGCCTTGAAAGGAGTAAGCTTCACCATAAATGATGGAGAATATGTCGCAATTATGGGACCATCTGGTTCTGGTAAATCAACTCTCATGCATATATTGGGAGCATTGGATAGTCCTACTTCTGGAACATATTTTCTTGACGGTAAAGATGTCTCAAAACTCTCTGACGATGAACTCGCAGATATTAGAAGAGATAAAATTGGTTTTGTTTTTCAAGCTTTCAATCTTTTGCCTCGTGCGACAGTTTTACGTAATGTCTCACTTCCTCTCGTTTACGAGGGAATTCACGATGGGGAAAGAGATAAACGTGCAAGAACGGCTCTTCTTGATGCAGGCTTAGAAGAAAGTCATTTTGAACACCTTTCCAATCAACTTTCTGGAGGACAAATTCAACGTGTAGCTATCGCACGAGCTTTAGTAAACAATCCGACACTTATTTTGGCAGATGAACCGACAGGCAAC
>DAIEQH010000022.1 GCA_027347985.1 Candidatus Nomurabacteria bacterium
AGCAGAAAGGAAGAGAATAAAGGTGAAAATAAATTCAATGATAGGTAGTATATAAATAATAGCAAGCACCAAAGTAGAGAGAATCACTACCCACCAATTGAGTTCATAGTTTACCTTTCTCCGGCATTTCAACTTGATGGAAAGTAGTGACTCCAGATATTTTTGTATCAGTTTCAAGTGTGGTTTCTTTAGGAGAAGAATATTTAAAATTTCCAGCGATCTCTGTATTTGGGCCAAGTTTTATTTCTCGAGTCTTTTTCTTAGTTCATCTATAACAGCCTTCTGCCAGTATTTCATAGAAAACCAACCAATAAGTGGTCCTGCAACTATACGGAGCCAGCGTTTATGAATAGCAACTTGATAAGTGTAATTAATCATAGTTCCTTCTTTACTTAAAGAGAGTAGTAATTCTTCATGACCAGAAGTTCCAAATTTTGGGCTTTCATTATCCGAAATGAATCCTTTTAGAGGAATGATTTCTGTTTTCATTTTTACGGGGAATTTTTGGCCGAATGATTTGACTGTCGCATTCATTTTCAAATAATTTCCTTCGCGTTTTACGATTTGTATAGATTCTGCAACCTTCGGGAAATGCAGAGGAAATTTTTCAAAGTCAGTCATAATATTAAACACTTCCGTTAGGGGAGCCTTGATAAGCCATTTGGCGTGGAGAGTAATGTCTTTTTTCACATAAAAATTATATCACAGGTTTAAACTTCTACTAAGGTAGGAAAATGCCTCTTGTTTTTTAGTGATTTTCTGTTAATATGATAGAAGTTCTTTAATTAATTAAATACATTCCGGGGTAGCTCAGCGGTAGAGCGGTCGCCTGTGTTACAAAAATATTACGCAGCTTCCTAAGAAAACTTAGGTTGAAAAACAAGGTGAATTCGGGGAAGCCCTTAACAGGGTAATCCCGAGCCAAGCCTCGACATAAAAATCGAGGAAGGTGTAGAGACTATCCATTTTTGGAGTAGCTCTCTAATTTATTTAGAGCGCGAAGTGCCTTGCTCCTAAACCCACAATGGGCATGGAGATGATATAGTCCACACTTCTAGTAATAGAAGACAAAGTGTAAGCGATTGGTCGTAGGTTCGATCCCTACCCCCGGAGCACGAAGTTGGTTTTAGGGTCAGAAGCACTTTCTGCCTTAACACCATTGATTTTTTTCGGTTCGAAAATATTTTGAGCATCAATTTTCTCTTGAGCTCTTTTTGCGAGCTTAGCTGGTGATTTCTTCAACAAACTACTGGCTTGTTTGTCTTTTAGGAATAAGTTCGAAAAAATATGTGCTAAAAGCAGTCTGCGTTCTTCCGGGCTTCTTTTTTCGTATATTTCTCTAGCCCTGCGTGCGAGGTCCAAGATGTTTATGTAAATCTCAAAGTACCTAGTTTCTTCTTCTTTTAATCTGCTTATTTGTTCTCGAATCTGTGCTTGTTCGTTGTTTATTATTTTCTGTTTTTCTTCCCATCTTTCTGGGGTAATTTTCTCAGCCAGACGATCATCGTAGAGTATGTCTAATTGTCTTTGTAGCGCATTATAACGAGTGTTAAGGGACATCAGGGTGTTTTCCTTGTATTCGATTTCAAGTTGATGATTTGCCCTAATTTTTTCTCGAACAGCTTCAGCTTCTTCTTCGGTTATTGATTCAAATATTCTAAAGGTATTTATAAGTGCATCCTCGATATCTTTTTCTTTAGTCATACCTTTTTGAGAACAAGGACGATTGTGTTTGCATGAATAATAAATTTTACTTTTCTGTATTTCAGCACTGATTTTTCCTCCACATTCGCCACATGTTATCATTTTACCGAATTGGAAAATGTGTCGCTTGTAATGAGGGGATAGTTTACGAGTAAGCATAAATTGAACTTTATTGAACAACTCTTTTGACACTAAGGGTTCATGGGCACCTTTGCCATCATACACAACATCATTCCATCTCATTGAGCCCTTATAAAAAGGATCTCTCAAAATATCTTCCAACCTACTTTTCGAAAGTTTACTTCCATTTCTAGTCCTCAATCCATCACTATAGAGTTTTTCTCTTAAAGAAATTAAAGAATAGTTTCCAGTAGAGTAGTATTCAAATGCCTTTTTTATAAAAAAACTTTTATCTTTATCTATGACATGAATCTTGTGACCTTTTTCACCGATGGTTTTATATCCTATGGGTGGTTTAGTTGGTAGCCATCCCTGTGCAAGTTTTTCTTTTTGACCCTTTTTAACTTCTTCAGAAAGATTTGAGATATATTTTTTAGCAAGCACAATTTCGATATCCCATCTAAACTTCTCATCTGATTTAGCATTTCTATGTATTACAAGATTTTGCTTTACGAAATGAATTTGTCTTTCTTCGTTTACCTCAATCCAATCATTCGCAATAACAGCTTCTTTTAGATTTCTAGTAAGACGGTCTACTTTTTCACACAAAAGAATTTGAATGTCATGTTTTTCTACATAATCCATCATCTCAGCAAATATTTTTCTTTGTTTTGATCCACTAGCAGATTCTGCAACTGAGAAAACTTTTGCTACATCAAAACCTTTTCTGTTTGCATATTCGACAAGTAGCTTCTCTTGGGAAGGGAGAGAATATCCAGTTTCTTCTTGTTCTTTTGATGATACTCTGCAATAAGTTACGCATTTATTGTTTTTCATATTTTTACTAATTTTACCTTATTTTATAAGGGTTTCCTAGTTGATAACTCTTCAATAAACATTCTTATTTTATGGGCTATTATTAAAATCTGGTTTTAATTTGAATTTTTTTGCTAATTCTCTAGTTTGAGAGTTAATTTCTTCCACTTTTCTTTTTTCTTGAGTATTCTCTGTATAGTTAGTTTGTTGTAGTTTACTTTCTTGCTTGCAGGATTCAGCATACTGATTTGCTGTTTGAAACAATTGTTTGCCAGATACATTTTCTAAAAGAAACATAAATTTTTCTTTATTGATATGGAAATATCTTTTTCTAGGGATACTGCGTAGCTCTACCTCAATAACACCAAGATTTTTCCAAATTTTAATAGCACGATCTTGTTCACTTCTTGTCATAAAAGTTTCTTGCTGTACTTCTTTGATTGTTTTGTAAACCCAGTTCGGATCTGACCCCTTTTTCCACCAATAAAGTAATTGTGAAAGGAATAGTCCAGCGAGAGCACTTTTTGCTATTTGAGCCAATTTAGGATTAAAAGCTATGGGTTTTTCACCCAATAATTCAATTATCAGAGAATTGTAATTCGTATGGACTTTTCTAGAAATTATGTTTTTCATTTTTCTTTATTGTTTTTAATTCCCAGTTTTTTTTGTTTATCTTGGTAATCAAAATCAGCAAGTAGATCAAAAAAGGATGCGAGATCTGTGATAAAATCGTTTTCTAAAATTTCTACTTGAGTTTTATCTTTTTGCAGCATAAAAAATCCCGAAGGATATCTTCAGGGTATATATCTACCTGCTTAAGTTTGCTTAAGTTTATTTTTTAAATGTAGGACTTAGACGAGCTGAGTGCTTGTTAAGGTCAAATATTTTTTTAATATTTGGTATAGCAAGTTTAATTTTTCTATCAAGTTGGTAGATGGCATTTTTAACAGCAATTTCATCCACATCTTGATTCCCAAGAATTTCACTAATATCGTATAAACTCCATTCTTCATATATCTTCTTAGGATTTTTAAACATAACAGACAGTACTTCTTTTTGAACTTGCCCTTGAATCATAATTTCATATTTTTTGTTATCCTGATCTTCAATAGTTAAAATTCCGGCTATAATGGAAAAACTAAAAACGGGTTTATCTTCTGTTTTATTTAGTTTAGAAAATACTAATTCAAAGTAATCTTTTAATTTAGTTGAGTCTGAAATATACACTTTAATTCCTATTGGATAAGGATTGGATAATTTTGGATATACATCAGCTTGACCAGCAAGATCAGGAAGATGATGTCTTTCTGTTTCTATTTCAAAGGAAATATTTTCACCCGAAAAATTTTTTATAATATCAAAGATTCTTTTTACATTCACTTTATTTTTCAAAAGAGTTTCATCGGTTAGTTCTTGAAAGGTGAGGAGAACAGATTCTTCGTTTGAAGAATCAAAATGTTTTTGTAATAAATTTTGAATTTTCTCTATTTCTTGTATATCTGTTGTTTTTTGATACCCCATTTATTAATTGTATTCACTTTTACAAGTATTAACAAGAGTTGATAAGGGTCTTCTTTTAATGCTAAAATGACCTCATAACTTAATATGAAAAAGTAACCTAAACCTTGAGTAATTAAGGCATGGTGAAAGAAGCCAGAACATGCATAAAGAACCCATCATGGGGTCGCATGTTCTGCCATATCGGGAAACTGGTATGAGTGGCTTCGGTCACTACCCGTGGTGGGCTCTTTGCGTCTCGCCTCAGGACTTATTACTAAAACGCAAAAGAACTAATTATATGCGTTATGATCATATTTGGAGGAAAACATTAAATGATAATGAGAAAGTCGAGCATGAGTTTTCAATAGCAAAAAAATATAGAATATTTGTTTTAATTCTGTGGTCGTTCGTTGCGGTAATAATGCTTCTTTCTAATATCACAGTAGCTATCTTGATATTTATTTGTGGGTATATTCATTATGAATATCTTCGTGTAACTGCCTATGCTTTTACAGACAAACGATTATTAGTACACACTGGTCTATTTTCTACAAAAAGCACAAGTATCAACTATAACAAAATCATCGAAGTATCAGTTGATGAACCATTTTTTAGTAGAACTCTCACCAGTAGTGGAAATCTTGTGGTAAAGACAGGAGGGTTTGATCATGATGTAACCCTACGAAATATTGAATCACCTTATGAAGCAAAAAAGATGCTGGACCGATTAAGTCATCACGCATAATTATATAACTAAAAATAATTATATGAAAAAATATCTTTTGTTAATTTTAAGTATAGGAATTTTAATACCAATAACTACATTTGCGCTTACTGTACCGGGAGATGGAACAGTTAATCATAAAGGTTGTATATTGTGGCGTGAAGGAATGCCAAAAGAGCTTACTATGGGTGGTTATTGCAACATGTGGGATGCTGTGAATCTACGATTCTATGAACTAGAATTAGCAGTAATAAAAATGCAAAATAATCAATCAGCAATTACGCAAACTCCAGTAACAGCACCAGCTCCAGTTTATATTACAACACCAGACCAAACACTAGCTACTCGTATTACACAACTTGAACTCAAAATTACCGCACTAGAAAAAAGAATAACCCTACAAGATAACGCAATTTCTTCTTTAAAGAAGACCGTTGCCAGCATGCAGAAACTTCTACCTGTTTCAAAAAAGAAGTAAAAATTAGGTAGTTTTGTTTAACACACTATTGAATATATCTAATAACATAGTTCTTTTGTGTTCTTTGTTGGAATCATCGGGAAATTTCAGTTCTTCTGCTTCGGTGATTAATTTCAAAAGATTTTTTTTATTAAATGTATGATAGAATGCAGGTACTATTTTTGAAAGAGTAAGTATCATTCCAATGGTGTTTTCATTCTCGGCTTTACTTATTTCATTAAAGTAATTACTAGCTTTTGTGTCAAAATTATCATTGTCTTCAATTGTGCCGTCAAAACTTCTTATTCTACCAAAACCGCCAAAAATCAAAGGTTTTTCTATAAAATATTTAATCCGGTTGTCTGGATTATAGGAAGATAAAACAAAAGTAAGAATAACGGCCCATTTTATGGGATCTACTTCAGGGAATAGCTTATTAGACACATCATCAAGTGCACTATCATAGTGTTTTTCTTTGGTTCCGTTAATTCTATTTATTGTCCACTGGAAAAATTCTCCCAACATTATTTTTTGAGCCAAACTATTTAGCAGTGTTCCACTTTTTATCTTTAATTTTTCAGGAAAGTAATGTTCCCAAATATCAAATCGGTCAGGCGAGGAACCTATCTCCTCTAAAAACACCTTTGAGAAGTTTATAAGTAAATTTTCTATATAGTATCGCTCATCGTGATCTTTAACTTGTACTTTATCGTTTTCGTGCTTATCTAAATGTTCTGAGAATGCCTTAAAAAAGGAAAAAACATTTAACCCATCTTTGAGTGACCGAGAAATTATTTCTTTAAAAATTTGGTTAAGTTCTATTTCTAATTGAGAACATTGTGACCACAATTCAAGTGTTTCGTGACCTCTACCCAGAAGCTCGAGATCTTTACGCCACATAGAAAAATGCCACTCTAGTATTTTAGGAAAAGAGGTATAAGTTAGAAAAAATGTTGAACGCTTGTTAACATTCTTTCTGTAATCGCCTAAAAGTTTTAACGCTGTGTTTAAGTTTTTATTCATATTCTTCTAAAAGCTTATCTATATTATCAGCAAACTTTACAAAAAAATCGTTCTCATTTGCCGGATTAAGTTGATTACTTTCCCAAACAGAGAGCCATGATTCTTCCATGTCGGTTGGATTAGCAAGTTCTTTTAAATATTGGAGCCGCAATGCAAACTTATTTCCTTTTAGCCAGAGATATGAGGAAAATAAAGTTTTACATAGAAGATATACGCCTAGTCCCCAAATTAATAACTCAAACAACCTCCAACCCGTAGATGATTCGTTCCAGAAAAAGAAAGGCACAAATATCAGTGCTGAATAAACCAATAAACCCTTTGCTCTTATGACATGGTCTAAAATGACATGGTTATCAAGTTCCTTAAAATCTTTTTCCGAAGTGAAAATGGCTATCGCCACTGGAATTAAAATAGTTAAACATGCTAGCCCTATATTGTGAGCGAGAACAGGGATGTCTTGGTTGCAAAGTAAAGAAGTTAAAAAATTCATTTAATTATTATATCACTTATGCTCAGTTAATTTTTGGTTAATGTCATGAATTATACGACCGGTTTTTGCATCTTTAACAAATTCTTTATAATGGTTATTTTGTCTGTCAATCAAACGCTCTTTATATACTCCATCAGGTGACAGATCCCGTCTGTCACTAGAAAACCAGCCATCCATAAAATGACTTATGAATTTCTTTATTGATCCAGAGAATGTTTTGAGTCCGATATTATCTCTTACTTTAATTGTCTCAAATAGAGATATCTCAAGTTGTTGTGGTCTGTTTTCTTCCATGTATATATTATATCAAAGTCCCAATCATAAACCTTTATTTTAAAACATTTTTTAGATATAATTAGTTAATTATGAAAAAAGTTTTATTCACAATAATTGTTTTAGTGTTAGCAATTCCAACTATAAGTTTTGCTCATCCGGGTAGAACAGACTCTTCTGGTTGTCATACATGCAAAACAAATTGTTCCAACTGGGGACTTTCTTATGGAGAATATCACTGCCATAATGTTAAAGCATTACCACAACCCAAAGAGCCAATAAAAAGCACTTATGGAGAAAATGGGACAGGATACACAAAACCGGCACCAGAATATAAAACACAAAAATCAATTTCTACTACTAATAAAACACAAGCACAAGTCGTAACTCCTGAACCTGTTAAGAAAAAAGGTTTTTGGGCTAGATTGTTTGGTTTTTAATCAGCTTATTTAACACTTCGTGTGCTAGGCATTTTCTATCAATTTTTCCAAGAAATTAGTTCTCAAAACCCTCTAAAAGCGGAATTCTTTGGACATTGCTTTTGCGTTAAATGCGTTATTTTTTATGGTTTTTTCTTTATTTAACTATTGTCCGCTTACATTCCGATTTTTTATTCCGATTATGTCCGTTTTGGAACAAATCAGCGTTCACTTTTTTAACCAAATCAGTTCGCAATATTCGCTAAAAAAGCGACATTTTAGGACATTCTTTTTTATGGATTTTTTCTATAGAACCCTTGATTCTATTGATTTTTTCTTTTCTTTCGTTCCTTTTTTTGCCATGTCTCACCTCATGCCCAATTTTTTTGATGAATTTATGGGAAGTGAGAGGACATTGCGATGAAGATAATTTCTTTGCACACAGGGCAATTTAGTGGCTAACAGAGGGCTAGTAATGACTTTATTTCTTCTAGTGCTATACTTGGAAAAGGATATTCTTCTACCCAATCAATCGTTCGAAAGTCGTCTTGCACAGCGAGCAGAGTTTTTGAAACGATTGAAGTACCTTAAATATATTAATAGGAATGTTTTTAGTTTTTTTGTGTTATAATAATTGAATATTAATGTTCTTATTATTAATTAATTAATTTAAAAACTATGAAAAAAACAATAAATTTATTTGCATTGCTGATGATTGGTGTTCTTATTGGTTTTCCTTTAAAAGCCTCTTTTGTTTATGCTGATGATAAAGGAGATGGCAATAATCAAGAAATAAAAAGTACCGATAATCATGATCAAGAACAAGAAGGTACTGATCAAGAAAATGAGAATGAGGATGATAATGAAGATGGTCAGACAAACGGAGAACATGATGTCAACTCTTTCATTGTGGAAGATAGCCAAAAGATCCCAACTATTAATCTTCCTCAAATTGATGAGAAAACAATTTTGACTTATGCTGACGTTGTCACCGTAATAAAAAATTATGAAAATGCAGTTTTACAAATAAACACCAACACGGGAATTGATACCGCAGGTTCTACTCTTTCGGTTGCAGAAAAAGCATTATTGGATGGATTGGTAAATAAACACTATAATCAATTTAGTAAACTGACTAATCGTATTAATGAAGTGAATGCTCAACTTAAACAATTGGAAGATCTACTCACACCTCTTGGAACACAGTCGATTTCTTCTTTGTATGGCATAAAAGATATCCTTATTAGTGAATTAAATAATTATAGGGATATTATTAGCGGATTATCAGAATTTGATAGTCTAAACTTGCAAGTATTAAAAGGAGAAACAGATTAATAAAATTAATTTTAAAAAATATGAAAAAAATTATAACAGCATTATTTTTATTCACATTCATTGCTCTTCCATTAGGCACATATGCTCAGACCATCACTACAACATCTACTTCCTCTCCAACTCTCACAGAGAAACAACTTAAGACAAAACTTCTCTCTATCAAAGCGAAACAGGGTAAAACAAAAGCATATCTAAAAATAAATAAAATCCGAGCAAAATCAACTATCAAAAAAGTGACAAAAGCTAGGGTGCTTAAAAAGGCTAAAATAGTAAAAGCAAAAGCTGCAGTAAAAACAATAATTACAACAACAAAAAAACAATAATTGTTTTTTTGGAAAGGAACCATGAATTGGAATACGGTTGAACAAATCTTTAGAAATGATAAAGGTTTCTAAAAAGTAATTGATGGTGCTTTAAAGGGTGGGTGGTAGTTATAGAAAGATAGAAAATATAAAAACTATTTGATTAGCGTTTTTTGTAGTATAATTAAAGTAAATAAAAAAAAGAATTCTTTTATAAAAATGTTATGTAGGAGGAGGCATAACGAAAAAACCAAACTGATTTTTAAATAACTAATTTAAAAATTAAATTTAGAGGACCAGTAAAATGGCTACAAAAGCAGCTTGGTCGTCAATGATAGTAGGGAGTGGAGATAATCTTTCTCATTTGTTCACCTGCAATTCTTGTGACATTCCTTGCACAAAAACCGAGAAAAAATTATCGAAAGATCCCCCTATTAGTTGTATTAATCCCCAAAAAAGAAAAGATTTTGAAAAAGGAGGAGAATTAATACAGGAAGTAGTATTAGGTTGAATAAATTGGTAGAAAATACCCCGAAAACTCG
>DAIEQH010000023.1 GCA_027347985.1 Candidatus Nomurabacteria bacterium
GAGATATTGCTCCGTCCCAAACCTGATTACAATATTTAGCACCATCACAAGAATTGGGAGAAAATGTTTTATAAATACTTGAATCATCCGCTTTCTCTATTTTAATAGAAACCCAATTTGGTATATTTTCACTACTATCGAATCTAATCTCTACAGGATTTACAATAGGATTAACCACAATATTGGCAGAAGTTCCATTAAAGGTATACAAAATAACCGGAGCTTCTGTTGCTTTTACAATACCAAATTCAGAAAACAAAAAAATAAACCCAAACAAAAATAAAGTTATTTTTTTAGGCATAACAGTTGTTTTTATGTTTTTAAATATTTATGCTATTATTATAATATGAAGAAAATTGATTTCCTAGCAATTGGAGACATAGTAATAGATGCCTTTATAAAGATAAAAGATGCCCATGTGCACTGTAAGGTAAACACAGAAGCCTGTGAGCTTTGTTTAAGTTTTGGAGATAAAGTGCCTTATGAATCGCTCCATGTCATTCCAGCTGTTGGCAACAGCCCAAATGCTGCTGTGGCTGCTTCTCGTCTCGGACTTTCTACTGCTCTTATGACAAACATCGGGAGTGATCAAAATGGAAAGGATTGTCTTGCTGTATTAGAGAAAGAAAAAATAGACACAACTTTTGTAAAGATAGACTCTGATAAAATTACAAATTATCATTATGTACTTTGGTATGACATTGATCGTACTATTTTGATAAAACATCAAAATTATGAACGTCATTGGATAGACACAAAAGAAGCAAGTGAAGTTTCCAAACCAGCTTGGATTTATCTAAGTTCTTTGGGTGAAGATTCTCTACCTTTTCATACTGAAATATCTGACTATCTAAAAAGACATGAAGATGTCAAACTCGCTTTTCAACCAGGGACTTTTCAAATAAAATTTGGTGTGGAAAATTTAAAAGAAATTTACGCACGAACAGAGGTTTTCTTTTGCAACTTACAGGAAGCTCAAAAGATATTAAAAATGGAAGATAAAAATGAAGACGTTTTAGTATTGTCAAAAGGCATCGCAAATTTAGGACCAAAAATGGTTGTGATAAGTGATGGGCCAAAAGGTGCTTATCTTTATATGAATGGAGAGTTATGGCACAACCCTATTTATCCAGATATTGCCCCACCAGTAGAACGTACAGGCGCTGGAGATGCTTTTTCTTCAACATTCACAGCTGCACTCGCTTTAGGTAAAACTCCTCTTGAGGCTTTCTCTTGGGGGCCAATAAATGCAATGTCTGTAGTCCAAAAAATAGGAGCGCAAGAAGGGTTACTTAATCACGAAAAATTAGAAGAATATTTAAAGGTCGCACCAAGTGATTATAAGGTTAATAAAATGAATTAATAATATTATGCAAGAAAAATATAATCAAAATATCGGCAGTCCAGACAACACATTAGAACACCCACATGAGGAAAGATGGAGTCAAAGAGACGAACAAATAAAAAAAGAAATAGAAAATTTATTAGAGAGATTAAAATCAGGTCAAGGTGATAAAAAAGAACTCATAAAAGAATTAAAAGACATGGTCGAAAATATCCCTTCATAAATTTGAAGGGTTTTTTCTTTTAAAAACTTGTTCTACTGCTTTTTTAATGTGTTCCACTCCCATTTCATAATGCTCTATAAGTTCGTCTGGACTTCCTGATTGTCCAAAAAGATTTTTCACTCCTATAAATTCTATCGGTACAGGATAATTTTGTGCGAGCACTTCTGTGACAGCAGAACCCATTCCTCCATTTATTTGATGCTCTTCCACTGTCACGATAGCTCTAGTTTCTTTTGCGAGAGTAATAATGGCTTCCCTGTCTATCGGAGATATTGAAGACAAATTCATCACTTTAGTTTTTATACCTTCTCCTTCTAGTTTCTTAGCCGCGAGTATTGCACGGTGAGTGAGACTACCAGTGACTATGATGCCGACTTGTGCTATTCCTACATCTGGTATCCAATAAATTTCACCCTTACCTATTTCATAAGGAGTTTCATCTGTGGTTATAATTGGCGTCTTTTCACGAGCTAAACGTAAATATGCAGGCTTGCCACTTTTTACTAAAGCCTCTGTGGCCTTTTTTGCTTCAATCGCATCACAAGGAGAAATGACATCCATATTGGGCATAACTCTCATCAAAGCAATATCTTCTAGTGCTTGATGGGTGCCTCCGTCAGGACCGACAGAGATTCCTGCATGACTTCCGACTATTACAACTTTCCTGTCGTTATAGGCAATCGTCGTCCTTATCTGCTCCCAATTGCGTCCTGGAGAAAACATGGCATAAGAAGAACAAAAAGGAATTTTTCCCATTGCTGCCATACCTGAAGAGACTGTCACCAAGTTTTGTTCTGCCACTCCCATTTCTATAAATCTTTTTGGAAATTTTTCAGCAAATAAATTCATCTGTGTGGACTCTGTCAAATCTGCACACAAAGCAACAACATTTTTATTTTCCTCTCCAGCTTTGAGTAGCCCAAGTCCAAAACCCTTTCTGATAGGCACTTGCTCGCAATCTTCATTAAAGATTTTAGGATTAAGTTTTAGTTTAGGATTTAACATAAAAATTTATATTGGTCTTCTATCTTTCAACTCTTTGAGAGCTTTTTCTCCTTGCTCTTTATTTGGTGGCATGCCATGCCATTTATAATCATATTCCATGAAACTCACCCCCTTTCCAGGCACGGTGTGTGCGATGATTACGATGGGTTTATCTACCACCTTTTGTGCTTTTTCTACTGCCTCATTTAAATCTTGAAAATCATGCCCGCCTGTCTCTATTACTTCCCAATTATAAGCTCGCCATTTATCTTGGAGTGGCTCAAGAGGCATTACTTTTTCAGTATTTCCATCTATCTGAATATTATTTCTATCTACAATAGCAATTAAATTATTCAATTTATTTTTTCCTGCTAGCATTATTGCTTCCCAAGTATTTCCTTCATCATGTTCTCCATCAGACATAAAACAATAAATATATCTGTGCCCAACTTTCTGGTCCATCCTATCAGCTAGCGCCATACCTACTGCTTGTGAAAGCCCTTCACCAAGAGGCCCAGAGGAATTCTCAACAAATTTTAAATATTCTCTATGCGGATGTCCTTGTAAACGAGATCCTAATTTACGTAAAGTTTTCAATTCTTCTACGGGAAAATATCCAGAGTGCGCCATCGTGGAATAAAGTACTGGACAAATATGTCCATTAGAAAGAATCAGCCTGTCTCGTTCTTCCCAAAATGGATCTTTTGGATTGTGTTTTAAAATATGAAAATAAAAAAGCGTAAAAATGTCTGCCATACCAAGAGATCCCGCTGTGTGTCCACTTTTCGCTTCCACAAGCATTTCAATAATACTTTGACGAATATCATTCGCTTTTATTTTTAGTTCTTTAATTTTTGTATCCGATAAAGAAGACATTAAAATAATTATACCAGATTTTTTATAGTTTCAATCAATTCTTCAAAAGATGAAACTATATCTAGTGGATTCCCCTTCTCTAGCCTTTCTCTTTCATGATAACCAAAGTCAACAGCAATAGTAGAAATACCTACTTCGTTCGCTTCTAAAATATCTCCTAGCGTATCTGTGATAAAAATGCATTCATTTCCCTTTAAGTTAAGTTCATTTAGAACTTTTTTAAATTTGTGAGTCTTTAATTTATGCGTTTCAAGGCCATATAAAAAAGAAAATAAATCATTAATTTCATTAACTTCAAGATAGTCTTTTATCCCATATTCATAACAAGAAGAGACTATACCTAGATCATAATTCTGAGCTAATTTTTGAAGAGCATTTTTTGTTTCTTTTTTTATTTTTCTCGTTTTCCTCGTATTGCTCAAATGTCCTAAAAAATCAAAACCTGTGTCGCGATGTTTTAATTTTTCTCGCTCAATATGAATATTTCCCTCATATATTTTCTTATGTTCTTCTCTAGTCAAATCTGTAAATTTTTTTCCATTCAACTCAAAACTTAAATCATAGTTGTTGTCTATGACCCCATCAAAATCAAAAATAATAAGCTTTATCATATTTTTAACCTAAATTTCTAAATTCTTCTATTGTTCCAATAATATCTTCTGAATTTAAAAGCACTGATCCTATAGTCAAACGACCAACTCCTTCTTTTATAAGTAGTGGTGCTGTCTTGAAATTTACTCCACCATCAACAGAGATGGTAAGATCAGGAAATTTTTCTTTTAGCTCTTTTATGTTTTTTATAACTTTTTCATCAAAATCTTGTCCCTGGAAACCAACCTTATCTATTCCCATACATTGGACAAAATCAACATTATTAACTAAAGGGAATATTTTTTCTAAAGGAGTATCTATATTAAGAGCAATGCCTATTTCTGTATTTTCTCTTATATATATATCAATACCTTCTATAAAATCTTTAAATTCTTTCAGGTCAGGAGCTGCTTCAACATGAAAAATAATTCTCTTCGCTCCAAGTTTTGTATAAATATCAAAATTACTTACTGCATCAGCGACCATCAAATCTAATTCAAAATCAATATCTTCCCAAAAAGGCATTCCTTCTTGTTCATTTAGAATCGCATGGAAATGTGAATCTCTGTCAGTATCAAAAGGCCAAGTAATATTTTTTACAAAAACACCATCACAAATATCTATCTGTGCTATAGGAACTATCCCACGTACAAGCGCTATTTTATTTTTTAAATCTTCATAATTTTTCGGTAATATTGCTGGAATTATTTCAATCATCCTATTAAAAAATTTAATACTTATAATTTGGTAATTTATTTGTGCTCCACGATTTTCTAACAGGACAAGTAATTATTCTATTTTTATCGCATCTATTTTCGCTAAACGACGAACATGTCTTTCTTCCCCGCCATACGGAGCTTTAAGCCAGAAATCAACTATTTCCATTAAGTCTTCTTCTGTAAAATATCTAGCTCCTAAAGAAAGAACATTCGCATTATTATGAGCTCTTGATCTATGAAGGATACCAGATTCATTTTCCACTATTGGTTTCACTCTGCCATAATAAACAATCGCTCTAACATGAGGAAATCTATTCGCGGTCATAGCTTCACCTTCTCCTGTACCTCCCAATATAATACCTCTTGATCCTTCCGGGTCTTTTGAAACTTCTCGTGCCACAGGGATAACAAAATCTGGATAATCATCTTCTTCGTTGTATTCATACGCACCCTCATCAACAACTTCATAACCTTGAAGTTTTAAATAGGAAACTAATTTTTCTTTTAATACATACCCTGCGTGATCTGTACCAATAAATACTTTCATAGTAATATTATACCATTTTTGTAAAAGAAAAGTAAAATATATATAATTCTCAACGGCTTCACAAAACTTATATTAAAAGAAGAAATAAACCAAAAAATTATATAAAAATCAAATTTTCTTATACTACTAACCTAACATATATATTAGGTTAAGAATCTAAGTTTTTTATCTTTTTTCATATAAAAACTTCCAACGTCCCCTGCCATAACGTGGTGGTAAACCTGCCCTTAGAATTTTCTCTAAAATTCCCCAGATATCAGTTTTATCTTTTTCTCCTAGTGTTTTTAAAAGTGAAGAATATTTACCAATATCATATTTAAGAGACATTCTAAAAACAGTCGAATAGCTCATTCCTAATGATTCTGCAATATAAGAAATCGGCACTTCCTGAGATAATAAATAGATAACTGCAAATCTTTTAGCTAGCATTATTTTTTCAGTTTTGGTCAAAAGATCACCTAAAAAGAACCTCGCTTCCGATTTTCGAGCAGATTTTTCAAACGCTTTACCAAATTCATTATAGAGCTTATTTAAGGTTTCCTTCTTTAATTTTTTAGAAGAAACATGTGGCATATTATTTATATTCTTAGTATATCATATATGATAGGTTAAGAAAAAATAGTTTCCAATTAACTTTATATTTTTATATTTATTTTTCTCCGTAATATTCTTTTGCTCTCTTCACAAATTCCTCAACACTGTCTTTGTGAATTTTATAATCATGATAATCACCTGTTCCTTTGCCATCTTCACCAAAAACATCTTTAAATCTTAAAGATTGACCAATATTTGGATAATCTGGATCAAGTCCATCAATTAGTCTACTAACGTATTGAGCTTGTCTTCCCAGTAAACCATGAGCAATATCACCTAGTTTTACAAAGCCTTTACTGTCAATTTCATATTTACCTAGATATTTTTCTGGTTGATTAATATCTTCCATGGCTATTTTATCGTCTCCCCTGTTTTTATAACATGCTCTACGAGAGTATAGGTATACCCCATTTCGTTGTCGTACCAACCCATTACTTTTACCAAATTACCACCGACGACGCGAGTCATCTCTAGATCTGCAATAGAAGCATGAGATTCTCCTAAAATATCTGAGGAAACTAGCGGTTCATGGGTGACAGCAAATATTTTCTCCCATTTTTTATCTTTAGAAGCTTTTTCTAAAATTGCATTTACTTCTTCTTTAGTAGTGTTTTTCTTAGAAATGAATGTAATATCTACGATTGAGCCAGCGACGACAGGTACACGGATAGAAATGCCATCAAATAAACCTTTGAGCTCTGGAAAGGCTTCTGTCACAGCAATAGCTGCCCCAGTAGAACTGGGTACTATATTTTGCGCAGCTGCGCGACCTTCACGCAAATCTTTTTTACTTGGACCATCGACAAGTGCTTGAGAAGCTGTATATCCATGAACAGTATTTAAAATTGCTTTTTCAATACCAAGGGCTTCATGTAAAATTGAAATAAGAGGAGACGCAGCGTTGGTCGTACAAGATGCATTGGAAGTGATATCGCAAGTGCCGAATTTGTCTTCATTGATTCCCAATAATATTGTTTCTCCTTCCACACTACCATCACCTCCTTTAGACGGAGCACTTATAACAACTTTTTTTGCACCTTGATCAAGATGAAATTTAGCTTTATCGTAAGAAGTAAATAATCCAGTTGATTCTACAACCACATCAACACCTAAATCCTTCCAAGGAAGTTTAGTGGTATCTTTTTCAGACAAAAATTTAATCTTTTTCTCACCAACAATTAGATATTGGTCTCCTGTCCCGTTAGAATTGTTTTCAATTCGCACGGGATGTCCCCAATTTCGGTAAACAGTATCATGGCGTAACAAATAAGCTAAACTCTCCAAAGAGCCAAGGTCATTTATTGCCACTATTTCAATCTCTGGTCTATCCCAAGCTATTTTTAAAAACGCCCTACCTATTCTTCCAAAACCATTTATGGCTATTTTCATATTTTTTATTATAAATTAATAACTTGTTTATTATAGCAAATTATATAAAAAAAATGCTATTATAGAAAAAATGGAAACGAGTTTTATACATCTCCATACGCACAGCCATTATTCCCTTTTGGACGGGCTTTCTAAGCTTAAAGATTTGGTCTCTATTGCCAAAAAGAACAAAATGTCTGCCCTCGCTATCACCGACCACGGCAATATGTATGGCGCTATTGAATTTTACAAATTAGCTAAAAAGGAAGGAATCAAACCCATTATCGGTGTAGAAGCTTATGTCACAGCCGGCTCTCGCACCGACCGAGCAGTGGAACAAAATGGCGGTAAACGTTATTACCATCTCACTCTTCTAGCAAAAAATTTGCAAGGATATAAAAATCTAATCCGACTCGTCACCATTTCTAACTTAGAAGGATATTACTACAAACCAAGAATGGATAAAGAAATTTTACGAAAGTATAGCGAAGGTGTCATCGCTTTATCTGGATGTCTCGGTGGCGAACTTTCTCAAAGTATTGTTCGTGATGATATAAAAAAAGCAAATGAACTTATTTTGGAACATCAAGAAATTTTTGGTAAAGAAAATTATTTTATAGAAATTCAATCTCATCCCCATGTTGAAAATGATAAACGCGTTCGTGATACACTCATATCTCTCGCTAAAAAATACGATATACCAGTAGTGGCGACACAGGATTCTCATTATCCATGCACCGAAGATCATGACGCTCATCATACATTGCTCCAAATAAATACACAGGGTGATAATAAAGAAGCTTCTAAATTTGAATTTTCAGAAGATGATTTTTCTTTAATTAGTACAGAAGAAGCATTGAAAATTTTCAAAGAGATACCTGAAGCTGTCACTAATACACAAAAGATAGCGGATATGTGCAATTTGGAATTGAGTTTGGGAAGTTGGGTTTTCCCAAATTTTAAAATTGAAGAAGGAAAAACATATGATGAAAAATTACGCGAGCTCACTTATGCTGGATTCGAAAATATTGGGATAAAACAAACACCAGAAATTATAGAAAGAGTGGAATACGAACTTAAAATTATTTTTAAGAAGGGTTATTCTCCATATTTTCTAGTGGTGGATGATTTATTAGATTATGCAAAAGCTAATGGCATTTTAACAACAATCAGAGGCTCTGTTGCAGGATCTATGGTCACTTACCTACTCGGTATTACAAATGTAAACCCAATAGAATACAAACTCCCCTTTGAAAGATTTCTAAATCCATTTCGTCCTAGTCCTCCTGATATAGACATGGATTACGCCGACAATAGACGTGATGAAATGATTGAATATGCCAAAAGAAAATACGGCGAAGATAAAGTGGCTCAAATAGGAACTTTCGGTACAATGATGGCACGCGGTGCGGTGCGAGATGTCGCTCGTGCTCTTGGCTACCCATATACTATAGGAGATAGAATTTCTAAAATGATTCCTATGGGTTCTCAAGGAATGCCAATGACCATAGATCATGCTATGGAAATAGTTCCGGAATTAAAGAGAGCTTACAAAGAAGAAAAAGATACAAAAATAATAATAGATTTGGCAAAAAAATTAGAAGGATGCGTACGTCATATTTCTGTGCATGCGGCCGGAGTCGTCATCGCCCCAAAACCTCTTTATGAATATGCGCCGACACAACTAGACCCGAAGGGAGGCAAAATAATTACCCAATACGATATGTACAGCATTGAAGATGCCGGACTTTTGAAATTTGATTTTCTTGGAATTAGAAACCTAGCCATCCTAGCAGACAGTATCAGTTTAGTAAAAAGATTTTACAACATAGATATAGATATAGACCGTATTCCTCTTGACGATAAAAAAACTTTTAAACTTTTAGCTTCAGGGCAGACAGAAGGACTTTTCCAATTAAACGGTGCGGGAATGACTAGATTTTTGAAAGAATTAAAACCAACTTCTATTCATGACATCAATGCTATGGTCGCTCTTTATCGTCCAGGTCCGATGGAATCAATTCCAGAATATATTAAACGCAAACACAACAGAGCTCTTGTAAAATATTTAGACCCACGAATGAAGAAATTTTTAGGTGAATCATATGGACTTATCGTTTATCAAGACGACCTGCTTTTCTGTGCTATAGAACTCGCTGGATACAACTGGGAAGAAGCAGACAAATTCCGTAAAGCTGTCGGTAAAAAAATACCGAAAGAAATGGCGGCTCAAAGAGAAAAATTTACCAAAGGGATAATTAGCAATGGACAAACTCCAGCTTTCGCCGAAAAACTCTGGAAACTTTTCGAACCATTCCAGGCTTATGGTTTCAACAAGGCACATGCAGCC
>DAIEQH010000024.1 GCA_027347985.1 Candidatus Nomurabacteria bacterium
ATTTGTCGTAAGATACTTTCCTCTTCCTGGACACAAAAATAGTATGACATCTGCACTTGCAGTAGAGGCCGCTGGTAAGCAAGGGAAATATTGGGAAATGCATAATATTTTATTTGAAAATCAAAGAGATTGGGGAGAAAAGCAAATACCAGATCCTAAAATTTTTGAAAAATATGCCCAGCAAATCGGGCTTGAGATAAATCAGTATAACAAGGATATTGCATCACGGGAGTTGAGGGACAGGATAGAGCGAGATCGTAAATCAGGACAAAGACTTAATATTCAAGGTACACCGTCTTTTTTCCTAAATGGCAAAAAAATCGAAAATCCGCGAGGTTATGAAGATTTCAAAACGTTAATACAATCCGAGATTTCTAAATCATAGAAATTAAATAGTAGTGTAGTTATAAAGAATTAATCGTGATAAAATACATTAATAATAATTAACTTAAATAATTAAAATATGAAATGTCCAATAGATGAAACAAATTTACAAATGATGGAACGACAAGGGGTCGAAATAGATTATTGTCCAAAATGTCGGGGTGTATGGCTTGATCGCGGAGAACTAGATAAGATAATTGAGAAAAGTAATCAAAGTGCACAGAACGGGCATGATGATTTATATCCTAATCAGAAATATTACGATAAATATGAATATGGAATGAAGCATAAAAGAAAAGGAATGCTGGGGGAATTATTTGATTTTTAACTATCAATCTGGCTACTCAGAGCAAATAAAACATGTTTCAGCAATCTGAAAAAAATAACACATGCGATTACTGTGAACCAGAAGTAAAATCTTCGGTGACTACGGTAAAAATAAACTGGAAAAAACTACTCACAGGGATAGCTGGTGTTTCTGTGGTTCTTGGTTTCATCTTAAGCTTTTTACTTGTTTCGCCCGCACTAGTTAGCGGCATTTATTATCTTGCCATTCTCACTGGGGGTATTTATGTTATAAAGGGTGCGTGGAGAGGACTTTCAAAGCAAAAATTCTTCAATATTGACTTTTTGGTGGTAATTGCATCAGTCGGTGCAATGTATCTTGGGGAATTGTCTGAAGCAGCCGCAGTCATTTTCTTTTTCTCTCTAGCAGAAGCATTTGAAGAATACGGGGTCGATCGATCTCGTCGCGCGTTACAAACACTTCTTCATAAATCTCCACAAACAGCAACATTTCTTGATGGTAAGAATATAGCCGTAAGTGAGGTACAGGTTGGACAGATAGTGTCTGTGCGACCGGGAGAGCTCATTCCGCTCGATGGGAAAATCGTCAAGGGTTTATCTGCTGTCAATGAGGCGACGATAACAGGCGAATCCATTCCTAAAGATAAGCGTGAAGGCGATACTGTCTTTGCTGGAACACTCAATGAAAACGGGTACCTCGAAATTGAAGTCACTAAAGAAAGTAAAAACTCGACCTTTTCAAAGATTATTGCGCTTGTTGAACAAGCACAAAGGGCTAAAGCTCCAACACAGGAATTTATTGATCGTTTTGCAAAATACTATACACCTTCCGTTGTTGTGATTGCGGTTTTTATTGCAGTGCTGGCCCCTCTTGTAACAGGAGATTCTTTTTCGATTTGGCTTGAGAGAGCAATTATTCTTCTTGTGATTGCTTGTCCGTGCGCTTTAGTTATCGCAACTCCAGTGGCTATAACCTCGGCTATCGGTGGAGCTTCAAGAAAGGGTGTCCTTATCAAGGGAGGAAAATATTTAGAGGAGCTGAAAAAAGTTAAAGTCATTGCGTTTGATAAAACAGGAACATTATCACTTGGAGAACCGTACATTTCGGATGTTGTTGCTTTTAACGGATTTACTGAAGCGGAGATTCTAGAGGATGCGGCTGGTCTTGAGCAGTTTTCCTCGCATCCACTCTCAAAAAGCATTCTTGCCTTTGCTAAAGAAAAAGGAATCAATCCACACGGCATGCAAAACTATCAGAATATTGCTGGAAAAGGAGGTAAGGCGACATGTATGGTATGTGATGATATAGAACACTGTGTAGGTAATTTAAAACTTATGGACGCACACGGTATTTCTACTAAAGAAATTATTAAAAAAACTGAAAAATTTGAACAAGAAGGCAAAACAGTAGTCTTAGTAAGTGAAGGAAAACAGATAATGGGGGCCTTGGCTATCGCCGACAAAATAAGAGATGAAGCAAAAGAAACGATAGAGCAACTTAATAAATTAGGAGTAAAGAGTGTAATGCTTACAGGCGATAATCAGCATGTCGCTTCGTACGTGGCAAGGAAACTTGGTATATCAGAAGCTTTTGGGTCACTTCTTCCTGACGAGAAAGTTAAAAGAATTCAGATACTCAAAGATAGATGCAGTTCGGTCGCCATGGTGGGTGATGGAGTGAATGATGCTCCCGCACTTGCTCTTTCAAATGTCGGTATAGCTATGGGCACAAAAGGATCAGATGTGGCGATTGAAACTGCTGACATTGCTCTTATGAACGACAACATTCTTAATATTCCACAAACAGTCAGCTTAAGTCAAAAAACTTTAAGAACAGTCAAGCAAAACGTGACTGCTGCACTTATTGCAAAAGTCGCATTTGTGGTTTTAGCAGTCTTTGGTATTTCAAACTTGGGAATTGCTATAGCAGCTGATACTGGGGTGGCTATTCTTGTTATTTTGAATGGTTTGAAACTCTTTAAAACTTCTTAAATAAAGATCTGGCTTAAGGTTGAAAAGCATGGTATTTTTTGGTAAAATATATAACCTATGTGGAAAATAAAATGGGTTGTTTTGGTTGGAATTGTAATGCTTGTAATACCTGTTATAAGTATAAAAATCAAAGGTTCTGAACCAGAAACAATAAAGAGATTTGTAGTTAAACCTTCTAGTGATCTTCCGGAAGGGCAAATAAAGGAATATGAGGTAAAGGCAGGCGATACATTTGTAAAAGCATTGAATGAACAAGGTGTTCCGTATGAAGAAGCTACTTCAATACTTACCTACTCAAAAGAAGTTTTTGATTTTGCGAAAATAAACACTGGTAAGCTATTAAAACTGGTATTTGTTAATGAAGTTTTTGCCGCTATGGAATACCCGCTCAATAGTGATGAAATTATTCACGTCAAAAAAGATAATGACGGATTTAAGGTTACCAAGGAGGACATTCCTTATGTTGCGAAAACAGTAACAGCTAAAGGAATAATCACTGACTCGCTTTTTGTGTCAGGCGAAAGTGTCGGACTTGAAGATAAAACTATTTTAAAGCTTGCTGATATTTTTTCAAGTGATATAGATTTTACTACTGATATCCAAGAAAACGATTCTTTTTCTCTGGTCTATGAGAAACGAATGTTAAACGGAAAAGACGTTAGTGATGGAAAGATATTAGCGGCTAAATTTATAAACAGTGGTATTATTTATACTGCATTCCGTTATAATGATAAATATTATAGTGAAGACGGGCAGCCCCTTGTCCGTCAGTTTCTTAAGTCTCCTTTAAGTTATGCACGAATAAGTTCTGGCTTTACTTACAACCGAAAACATCCAATTACCAAACAAGTCAAACCTCACCGAGCAATTGATTATGCTGCTCCTAAGGGTACACCTGTCATTACTACTAGTGATGGGAAGGTGACCACAGCCAGCTTAAAAGGTGGGTTAGGGATAACCATAGAAATAAAGCATGGAAACTATCTTACTCAATATGCCCATTTATCAAAAATTGCTAATGGTATTAAAAATGGCACTGATGTAGCGCAGGGGGATATTATCGGCTATGTAGGATCGACAGGTACTTCAACCGGCCCTCATCTACAATATGCGATGTTAAAAGACGGGAACCCAATAAATCCGCAGACCACTGACTTTCCTAGAGGAAAATCAATACAAGATTCTGAAATGGCTGATTTTAATGCAATAAAATCTCAATTTTTATTTAACTAATCAAACGCTCAAATTATATTTCTCTAAACCCATTGGTCATTCCGATACTTTAAATTATGAAAAGAAAAGGGTTTAGTATAAGAAATGACAAAATTGTTTTATAGCAGTTTGTATAATTATCCACAACAGCCGCCTCTTTGAGGTGGAGCAAAATTAAGGTCAAGATCATTGCTTAAGGTAATTGCCATTTCACTTATTACACCTTGGGCTTTTCTCTTAGTGTTTATCAAATCATTAATTACTTTATTTTTTCTGACTTCGTTTAACAATCCCTCGGTTTTTGCCCTCTGCTCTGCCATCCCAGGAAAATCTCCTTGTTGAAAAATAGCGGAGGTTCGTTGAGCTTCCTGAAAATCTTTTAGTAGTTTTTGCGCTTCTTTGTCGTTATTGTATATTTCAGTTGCCTTTTTATAATCTTGATAATCTTTTGTTTTTTGAATGGCCCCAGAAAACTTTTTAATTTCTTTATCCAAATTGTTCATAATATTTTTAATTTAAATTATTTATAATATTATTTCTCACCATAAAGCATATAACCTGCATTTTTTAATTTATCTTTACCTATTAAGTCGTCGACCAAAAGTGGCAATTCTACAATTGGGGCGGTAAAACGCCTATCCATTTCCACTAAATATTTTTCTTGCATTGCTTTCCTTTGTTTTAAATAGTCATTGGTAATAATTGATTCGGGTAATATAAAATTGGCTACAACAAGACTGGTAGGAACACCGATAGTTAGAAGTTCATCCATAGCACGAGCCGCTTCTTCAATCGGAGTGGACTCAGGATACATCACAAAACTGAAAGTCGTTTGATTAATGTCCTGTATCATATCTATGACTTCTTTGAAACGTGACTTGGTAATTTTATCAATTTCCGTTTCACCAGTTGAAGAAAAGGTTTTAATTTCTATTTGTTTACTCCAATCAACTGGCAATTCCAAAAGCCTTAATGTGTGTCCAGTTGGAGCAGTATCAAAAACGACAACCTCAAAATCTTTTCTCGTAGCAAAATCAATAAATTTCTCAAATGTTGCCATTTCTTCAGTGCAGGGCGAATTCAATTCTTCTTCAATGGCAATTACTCTTTGTTTATCATATTTTTGTCTGGCCTCAACTAAAATTTTATCTTTGTATTCGGCAACCGCCTTAACTGGATCAATCCGACAAGCCCATAAAGTTTTCTCGCCATTGATTAAAGTTGGCTGATCAATCACATCTTGCTCAAAAATCTGGCTCAAATGAGAAGCTGGATCGGTTGTTAAAAGCAGTGTTTTATAGCCCTGTTCAGCAATCCACAAACCTGTTGCGGCTGCTACCGAAGTTTTTCCTACTCCTCCCTTGCCGGCAAAAAAGATTGTTCGTCTTTTATTATTTTGAGGAATGAGCAGTTGTTTTATTTTCTCGTCAACTTGGGGAATACTATCCAATACAAATTTACTTTTATCTATAGTTATTTTTACTGGCTGATAATTTTTTAATTTAAGAGCTTGCTCATGAAGCTTTTTACCCATTTTAATCAGCGATTTTTCGCCCTTAATCTCGCCTGGTTCAAGCTCTATCAAAGTAATAGGGATAGAAAATTTATTTTTTATGATTTCCAAAAACTCCTGCTGTTTGGCAAAACGCGCCAACATAAACGGATTATTACAAACATCTTGAGGGTAAATACCATTGATAATGAGTTCTTGTGAAGTTATTTTAAGCTTCAAAAGCTCAGCAATTGAACGCTCTGCTTCATAAATCGGAGTTACTTCAGGTCGCAGAACAAAAACGAAAGTGGTTCTGGAAGTATCTCTCATGGCTGCGATGGCTTGGTCAAATTTAGCCTTTGACTCGGCTAGGGCAGCGGCTGGACCAATACAGGTTTCTCCACCACCTTCTTTAGCGGCCTTTTCAATAACACCGCTCCATTCTACTGGCAGTTCCAGAAGTCGTAGGGTGTGCCCAGTCGGGGCAGTATCAAAAATCACTACTTTATATTCAGGTTCTTGCAAGAAATCGGTAAAACGATCGAAGGCGGCCATTTCTGCGGTGCAAGGTGAATTCAATTGTTCTTCTAAAACCACAAAACTTTCTTCTGGAATTAAGCCACGAAGCGGAGATAGGGTTCTTTCTTTGTATTCTGCTGTAGCCACATCTGGGTCAAGTTCCATTGCAAAGAGATTTTCAGTTGTTTTAATCTTCGTAATTTTGTGGCCAATTTCTTGCTCAAAAACATCCGCTAAATTTGAAGCTGGGTCGGTCGTAACAATGAGAGTTTTCTTTCCAAGGCCCGCAAAATATACTGCGCTTGAAGCAGCCATTGTTGTTTTGCCTACACCGCCCTTGCCCGAAAAGAAAAAAAATTTTGTATTCATGTTATTTTTTATTTTGCATTGATAAATTTTTTAAATTCTTCGAGCGTTGGATATGCGCTGGTTTTAACGATTTTGCCCTCGTAAGTTGTAATTGGCAATACTTTTAGTTGCTGTTCTTGGATCAGTTTTATCACCTCAGGGTTTTCTTTGAATTTTTGGGGGCTTTGAGTGATAAGATAACGTTCAACCTCTATACCCAACTTTTTAACTTCTGCTAATGTGTCTTGTAAGCTAATGAGCGTCTGGTCTGGATTAGGTCCGCATACGCCAGTTGAACAACACATTGGCGGATCATAAATGACAATTTTTTTATTCATATTGTTTATTTAAATTAATGTTTAGCATTTTAATGTTTTTTCTTTTGTTGCAATAATTTTTGTCAATAATTCCTTTAATTCTTTTATTCTTTCTCTATTAAGCGAATAATAAATCCATTTGCCTTCTCTGCGGTTTATGATCAAACCGCTTTGCCGTAAAATTCCCAAATGGTGCGACACTAGATTTTGCGGAAGTTTTAATTCTTCAAATATTTCACAAACACATTTATCCCCTGAAGCGAGAAACAGGACAATGCCAAGCCTTGTATTGTCGCTCAGGGCTTTTAACGGTTCCAAGAAAGTAGTTTTTTGTTTCTTATTATTCATAATAACACATCAAGTTATATTGATATGTTATCATATAAAAAATAGACTGCAAAGAAGTATTTTAATTTTTATGAACTAAGTGATATTTTCTTATTATTTAATAATATTCTGCTTTTTAAACACCCCAATAATTCTCTTTTCTCAATATCACTCCCTTCCCTTAATACATACTTGGCATAACCTCGAATATCAATGTTTGGTATATTAACTTTTTCTTTAGTTCCTAAAAGGAATTTTTGAAGCTTTGTAAATTTCTCAACATCAGCTTTAATCTTTTCTTTAATTTGAATTTCATTGATATCTATCTTTTCAATTAATTCTTCAAACTGTTTTAGAATATCTTTTTCTTCTGTATAACCACATTTACAATCAGCACCTCTGGCTTTCGTACAACCGTAATACACATATCTTGTGACAGTGCCATTTTTGTATTTCTTAAATTTCTCATCAGCAGATATTCCTGATCCACAAAGTCCACAAGTCATCATTTTAGTGAAAGCAAATTCTTTGTTTTCAACTCTCAATACATTACTTTTCACTTGCTCTTGAACTAGGTCAAACAATTCTTTAGTAATTAATGGTTCATGCTTTCCTGTATACCAATTACCTGATTTCTTTGGATACTCGAATACTCCATAGTAGAAAGGATTATCAAGGATTCTAAAAATATTTCCCAGACTTAGATGTTTCTTACCTACTGCTGTCCTAAAGTTTAAATCAAACCTAAGCCAGTTGTATATCTTTCTACCGCTCCAGTGTTCATAGGCAACTTTTTCAAACATCTTTTTAATAGTTAACGCTCTTTCAGGATCCACTAATACTTCACACTTCTTGTCTGTTCGTTTTTCATTCAAGTAACCAGTAGGTGCTACACCTGGTCTTAATCCCATTTCACATCTAGTCCTCAATCCTCGTTTTACATTTACACTTTTGTTATCATTTTCTAATTTTGCTTGAGAACAAAGAATCATTAACAGAAACTTTTCATTTGGTGAATTTTTGAAATGTTGCCCATAAGTACGAATTTCTAAAAGAAGTTGTTGATCCATTAAATCAACGACACTTCCTAAATCACCTGCATTACGAGAAAGTCTATCAGGTGCCCAAGTTAGAATTCCATTAAATCTACCTCGTCGTATATCTTCCAGTATTTCTTTATACACTGGTCGTTGTCCAGATTCTTTGGCTGAATGTGATTCTCTTCTAATTTCCACTACCTCTAAATTTTCACGTTCGGCAAGTTGTAGCATTTCTTTGACTTGTGAATCGATAGAAAGAACTTGGCGTTCTTCTGATTCGGTACTTTTTCTGGCGTATAGAACATATTTAATTTTTTGTATTTGGCTAATAATTGGACGCTCAAATTGAGCTGTTGTTATTGTTTCCATACATTAATGATGTCAGAGAAAGAGCTATCTGCTAAGCCTTGATCGTTGGTAACTTGTTGGTAACTTTCCTTAACAAAAACTCTATTCTGCGATACTATAAGATTACAAATGAATAAGTAAGTAGCCTAAACCTTTGGAAACAAAGGCATGGTGAATAAAGTCAGGTAATGCATAAAGAACCC
>DAIEQH010000025.1 GCA_027347985.1 Candidatus Nomurabacteria bacterium
CTTGTGAACGTGTTTGTAGTTTTCAGGTAGACCAAATTTCAATTTTATGGGCACGTACTTTTGAAGTAATTCCTGGACGCTACAATGCGGTCGCTTATCTTGAAAATCATAATAAAGGGGTAGCTATTTCCAAAATAAGTTATAGATTTCGTTTTGCCGATAAGGATAATATTTATATAGGCAAGAGAGAAGGCGAAACTTTTATTCCACCATCTGGCAAATTTGCTATTTTTGAACCGGGTGTCGGTGTCGGTAATTCTGTTCCTGTTTACACTTCTTTTGAGTTTACAGAAGTTCCAGTCTGGACGACTGTCCCCGAAGATATATTAAGCCAAGTGAAAGTATTAACTTCAAATATAAAATTAGAAAACCAAAATACAAGTCCGCACTTGTCTGCTACAGTAAAAAATGATTCGCTGTTTATTATTCCGGAAGTCGGAGTTGTGGCTCTTTTATATGATGAAAAAGGAAATGCCGTTTCTGCTAGTCGTACCTTCATTGATCAATTAGCGGGAGGGGAAAGTAAAGATATTGATTTCACTTGGAGAGAGCCGATAATAGGGAATATCATCGCCAAAGAAATAATCCCTATGTATAATATTTTCGGAGTTAAGTTGAAATAAAAATGGTAGAGAAGGCTATCAAAAGAATAGATTGGCTCTTGGTTTTTTTTATCGTCCCGATAATTTTAGGAGGTCTCTTTACGATGAAATCTTTCACTCCGGAAGAAGGGGCTATTAATTTTTTTGAAAAACAAATTATCTGGGCCTTAATCGCTTTCGCCGTATTTTTTATTTTTTCTTTTATTGATTTTAGATTTTTACGAGAGACGCGTGTCTTGGTGGCGCTGTTTTTAATATTTAGTGGTTTGCTCGTTATTTTATTTATTCTTGGGCATATCTCAAAAGGTGCACAGAGCTGGTTTTCTTTTGGACTTTTTTCCTTCCAACCCGCGGACATGATGAAACTCATTCTTATCCTTATTTTATCGAAGTATTTTTCGCGTAGGCATGTGGAAATAAGGAATATAAAACATATTTTTATTTCCGGATTTTATGCGCTTGTCCCTTTTATTTTGATTTTACTTCAGCCAGACTTTGGTTCTGCTATGGTCATCTTCCTTATTTGGTTTGGTATGGTGCTCGTCTCTGGGATATCTAAAACGCACCTGTTTTTAGTTTTTGTATCAGGAGCTATTATTTTTGCTTCATTATGGGCTTTTGCTTTGGCTCCTTATCAAAAAGATAGAATAATTAGTTTTATCGATCCAGTAGCAAATATTCACGACACTGGTTACAATGCATCTCAATCCACCATTGCTGTCGGCTCTGGACAAGTTTTGGGGAAAGGGCTTGGCTTTGGAACGCAATCGCGATTGAAATTTTTGCCAGTACCTCAATCTGATTTTATTTTTGCGGCTTTTGCTGAAGAGTGGGGTTTTATCGGTTCTTGTTTTATGCTTTTGCTCTATGGGCTTGTCATTTGGAGGATCCTTCATTCTGCTTCACTCGGAGCTTCCAATTTTGAGACGCTTTTTGGTATCGGAATTGCTATTTTTTTTATGAGTCATATACTCATAAATGTCGGGATGAATTTGGGGTTATTACCTATCACTGGTATTCCGTTGCCCCTTATGAGCTATGGCGGATCGCATTTAGTTACTGAATTTGCTGGATTAGGAATTTTAATGAGCTTCCGCAAATACGCTCGTCCGGCTCACCGAGATGACATGAAAAATGAGTTTTTGGGAGTGTAGTTTCCCCGAAACTGGGTTTTGGGGAATTTTAAAAACCCAGTTTCTGAAAATTATGAAAATTATTGACGGTAAAAAAATAAGAAATAAAATTTTAATTTCCATAAAAAAAGAAGTGGCTTCTTTGCCTTTCCAACCAATCTTTTGCGATGTGCTTGTCGGCAACGACAAAGCTTCAGCTCAATATGTACAAATGAAAAAAAATAGAGCAGAAGAAGTCGGGATTAAATTTCATAGCGCAAATTTCCCCGAAACTATTAAGACAGAAGATTTGATTAAAGAAATAAAAAAATTAAATAAGGTGGAACATATGTGTGGAATTATTGTTCAGCTCCCGTTGCCTGAGAGTATTGATACGAGAGCTATTCTCAACACTATTGATTCAAATTTAGATGTTGATTGTTTGGGGAAAGTTGCAAGTGAGAAGTTTTACGGAGGTTTAACCTCCGTATGTCCTCCAGCCGCTCTGGCTTGCATCAAATTGTTGGATTTTAGTGGAGTATCTTTGAAAAACAAGAAAATAGTTGTTTTAGGGCAGGGAAAATTGGTGGGTAAGCCCGTTTCAGCTTTACTAAAATTTCGTGGTTTAAAATCAGTTGCGATTTCAAGTAAAAGTAAAAATAAAAAAGAAATAATAAAAGAGGCGGACGTTATAATCTCAGGCATAGGTAAAGGAAAATTTATTACCGGCGATATGATAAAAAAAGGAGCTGTCTTGATAGATGCTGGAACTTCTGAATCGGAAGGTAGCGTAGTCGGGGACATAGATTTTGAATCTGTAAAAGATAAAGCGGGTTTTATCTCTCCTGTACCTGGAGGCGTCGGTCCGGTAACTGTCGCTATGCTTCTTAACAATGTGCTTCACGTAGCGAAGAATAAATGAATCCCGAACGAAATCGCGGACGCATAGAATAAAAAAAATTATGAAATCGAGAAAATATATTATAAATAACAAAAATGGACAAAGACACGTAAGTGTACGCGTCCTATTTCGTACGGGATGAACAATCAAATCTTTTTCTTTTTTTATAATCTAGCGAATCAATCAGCTTTTTTTGATAAGTTGGTAATTTTTGTTGCAGATATTTTTCCGTATCTTGTAGTCATCCTAGCAGGAATATTTTTGCTTTTCCATCATGAAGTTTTTAGAGCAGAAAATCCATTTAAAGCCCTAGTTCAAAAATGGAAAGAAATATTTTTAGCTTTTTTCTCTGGCGTTCTCGCTTGGGCTTTAGCTTATATATTAAAATATTTAGTACATACGGGGAGACCTTTTGATATTTTTCCACAAGTTCATTCTCTTTTTTCTGAAACAGGCTATGCCTTTCCATCCGGACATGCCACTTTCTTCATGGCTCTCGCTTTTGCAATTTTCTTTAGCCATAAAAAAGCGGGATATTATTTTATATTGTTTGCACTCTTGATCGGCGTTGCTCGTATCATCGCTGGAGTTCATTTTCCTGTAGATATTTTAGGTGGTTATATTTTAGGCTTTCTAATTGCATTTTTACTAAAAAAGGTTTAATATGTAGAGATTAATTTATGTGGAAGAAATTGGTTTCTATATTAATAGTATTAATTTTAGGCGGGGCTGTAGCCTTTTTTGTCTTTAAATCAGAGCCTAAATTAAACCCTAATTTTGCGAATGAAAGCTCTTTCTTTAAGAATTCTCCATTTCGTCTCGGATTGGATCTTTCAGGAGGAAGTCATTTGATATATAAAGCTGATGTGAGTGGAGTTAAAGCAGGAGATGTTTCTACATCTATGGATGCATTACGTGATGTGATAGAACGCAGAGTAAACCTTTTTGGTGTCTCCGAGCCAGTGGTACAAGTACAAAATAGTGGTTTTGTCTCTGGTTCTGATGAAAAGTTGATAGTTGATTTGCCTGGAGTCACAGATGTAGAAAAAGCGACAGCTATGATCGGGCAAACTCCACTTTTGGAATTTAAGACAGAAGCTCCCGCTGGTACTCCACAAAAAGCTAATGTTGATAAAAATGGAAATGTGACTTTAGACGCAGGTCCTCAATTTATCAATACAGATCTAACAGGCAGATATTTACAAAAAGCCACTCTTGAATTTGATCAAACTACTCGTGAACCAAAAGTAAGTTTGCAGTTTGATGACACGGGTACGAAACTTTTTGCAGAGATAACAAAAGCCAATGTTGGGAAAATGGTTGCCATTTATCTTGATGGAGCACCTATTTCCACTCCTGTTGTCCGTGAAGAAATTCCAAATGGGCAGGCTGTCATTTCTGGTAATTTCACTCCGACAGAAGCAAAGTTGCTTGTTGGTAGATTAAATTCTGGCGCACTTCCAGTGCCTATCTCTCTCTTATCTAGACAAACAATCGGAGCAAGTTTGGGTAATGATGCTGTAGCAGCAGGAGTGAAAGCAGCTATCATTGGATTTTTAGTTGTTGCTCTTTTCTTAATTCTTTGGTATCGCTTGCCAGGGCTTATTGCTGTTCTTGCTCTCTGTATTTATATAACAGTTATGCTTGCTTTATTTAAATTATTGCCTGTCACTTTGACAGCAGCTGGTATCGCAGGATTTATCATTTCCATTGGCATAGCCGTGGACGCGAATATCCTTATTTTTGAACGATTAAAAGAAGAATTACATGCTGGGCACTCTGTTTCTGATGCTGTCGCTGCAGGTTTCCATCGAGCTTGGTCTTCTATTCGTGATTCCAATATTTCTACTATCATCTCTGCAATTATTCTTTTCTGGTTTGGCACTCCACTCATTAAAGGATTTGCCTTGACCCTCGGCATGGGAGTTTTGGTTTCAATGTTTTCTGCTGTTATGATTTCTAGAATTTTCCTTTCAGGACTTATTCTTGCAGGCGAAGGCAAAGTAGCTAGATTTTTATTTAATTCAGGAATTTCAAAATAATATGTTTATAATAAAACACAAAAAAATATTCATCAGCATCTCAGCTTTTCTAGTTTTACTTTCTGTCATTGCTCTCTTTGTTTTTCCACTTCGTATTGGTATTGATTTCAAAGGTGGTGCATTGACAGAAGTTGCTTATAAGACCGAAAGACCTCCACAAGCTCTCTTAGACGCTCAATTCAAAAACCTTGATCTTGGCAATCTCTTGATTCAGCCTACAGGAGACTTGGGATATATCGTCAAGTCTGCTGATTTAAATGAAGCACAACACAATTTACTTTTAAAAGCACTTTCTCTTGATGGCAAAAATCCGCTAGAAGAAAAAAATTTCAATTCTATCGGCCCATCTGTCGGGCGTGAGCTTACTAGAAAAGCATTGATTGCTATCGTGCTCGTTTCTCTCGGTATTATTCTTTTCATTGCTTTCGCTTTCAGAAAAGTTTCTCGCCCGGTTTCTTCTTGGAAATATGGCTTGATGGCTGTCGTTTCACTTTTGCATGATGTCATCATTCCAATCGGACTTTTCACTCTTTTGTCGCATTTTTATGGGGCAGAAGCGGATACTCTTTTCGTAGTGGCAGCACTCACTATCTTGGGATTGTCTGTTTCTGATACCATTGTCATCTTTGATAGAATCAGAGAAAATTTGAGAAATAAAATGAATGATAGTTTCAGTGATACTGTCGGTAAAAGTTTGGACCAATCTTATATGCGATCCATCTTCACCTCACTTACTGTCATTATTGTATTGTTATCCCTTTTCTTCTTCGGTCCTGAATCTACTAAATATTTTGCATTGATGCTCACAGCTGGAATGTTCTTCGGAACATATTCTTCCATCTTTTTGGCTTCTCCTTTACTCGTTCTCATCGAGGAATTGCAGAAGAAAAAATAATTATTATTAATTACAGATTTTTGTTAAAAAATTTCTGAGCCTTCGCCCTCGGAGTCAACAGGACAGGGGACCAACACGACTCTTAAAATTTTTCATCAAAAATCTTTCATATAAAAATATGCAAAATTTTTGGCAAAAAAACAAAGTGTTAGTAATCGTTTTGGTAGTTATTTTACTCGTAATATTTTGGATTGTTGGTAAATACAATTCTTTTGTAGTCCAAAATGAAGGTATAGACAATCAATGGGCGCAAGTAGAAAATCAATTGCAAAGACGTTTTGAGTTGATACCAAATGTTGTTAATACAGTCAAAGGCCAAACCAAGCAAGAGAAAGAAGTCTTTGGAGCATTAGCTGAAGCTCGTACACGATATGCTGGTTCTACTACGGTAGATCAAAAAGCGGCTGCTGCAGGACAAGTGGAATCATCCCTTGCTCGTCTTTTAGTCATTGCGGAGAATTACCCAGACTTGAAATCTTCTCAGGCTTTTCATGATTTAAATGTAGAGCTTGAAGGGACAGCAAATAGAATTACTGTTGAAAGACAAAAATATAATGATTTAGTAAAAAACTTGAATGCTTATATCAAAGTATTTCCTAATTCTATTTTTGCAGGGATCTTTGGTGTAGGAGAAAGAGCTTATTTCCAAGTCACAGATGAAGCAAAAGTAAATCCGACTGTAAACTTTTAATCCATAATTTATAGTAAATGAAAAAGTTTCTTTTTCTAACCCCGTTTTTATTGTCCTTATCGTTTTTTACTCTAGCTCATACGAGCTTGGCTTTTGATATTCCTTCCAAGCCACAAAGTTTTGTAAATGATTATACGAATACTCTTTCGGCGGGAGATAAAAATGCTTTAGAAAATAAAATTTCAGATTTTGAGAAAAAAACCACCAATGAAATAGCCGTTGTCATTATACCGTCGCTTGATGGAGACACAATTGAAAATATCGCTCAAAATATTTTTACAAAGTGGGGCATTGGTAAAAAAGATAAAAATAATGGAGTTTTGATTTTAGTCGCTATGGCTGAACACAAGACACGCATTCATACAGGTTATGGAGTGGAAGGAGATCTGACAGATCTAGCTACTTCTTATATGCAGAGTGAAATTATGGCTCCTCTCTTTCGTGAAGGGAACTATTATGTCGGCATTGATGAGACGGTTGATAAAATTATAGAAAGTTTGAACGGGAACAATATTGTGCCAGAAGGATATTCAGTACAAGAAAAAACTGGAGGGATAAGTTTTGAGTTTTTGATTTTTTGTTTTATCGCTTTGCAGTGGATTATCGCTATTTTAGGCAGATCAAAATCTTGGTGGGGTGGAGGAGTTCTTGGAGCTTTAATAGGTGGAGGAATTTGGATTTTTGGCTCTCTTTCTTTTCTATTTTCTGTCATTTTATTTTTTTCTCTTATCATTTCTGGTTTAGGACTTGATTTTTTTGTTTCCCGTAAATATCAACAGATAAAAAATTCTAATGGCCATTTCCCATGGTGGATTGGTGGTGGAGGTTTCGGTGGAGGAAAAAGTGGAAGTGGATTCGGAGGTTTTGGTGGCGGATTCTCCGGTGGCGGCGGTTCTTCCGGCTCCTGGTAAAAATTCTTTATATTTTAGCTTTATTTTGCTATAATTTTAATATGCAAGATAAATTCTTCGGTTCAAAATTAAACAGTATTTTACTACTTATTCTCATTATTTTAGTTAGTGGGGCTATATATATTATGCTTCAAAACAAGGAGACATATTTAAATGTTTTCAAAAAACAAACGCTAGTTGAAAATGTAATAGATAAAACACAAGAGCCGATGCAAAATAAGGATGGAATTTCAGGTAATAAAGATGATTTAATTTCGTTTTCTATTTTACCTTATACTAAAGTGCATGGGATTTTATCATATAGAGGAGTTATTAAGGGTGGTTATTTTTTTGAAGGAAATATTGGGATAAATATTCTTAATCTAAATAAAAAAGTTTTAAAAACAAGCAATGCCGTGGCTAAAACAGATTGGATGACTTCGGAGCCTGTAAATTTTGAAGGTAATATTGATTTTACTCCACTCCCTAAAGGCCCTGCCTATTTTGAAATTAAAAATGATAATCCTTCAGATAATCGTAGCTTAGACAAATCTGTTTTAATTCCGATTGTTATAGAATAAAAATATGGATCCCGTTAGAAGTCTACTAGCGGGAGATTATTGAGAAATTATTAGTTTAAAAGACTTCTAACGGGATGGAAATAAAAGATATAGAAAATTTAGCAGAATTAGCCAAAATAGAATTATCTGATAAAGAGAAAGAAGGGCTTCTAAAAGATTTAGATGGTATTTTGGCCTATGTTAAACAGATAGAAGAAGTGAAAGTCGCTGACCTTGAAGAAAAATATTTACTCAAAAATGTTTGGCGAGAAGATGAAATAAAAAATCCAGTTTTTTCTCCTGATTTGGTAATAAAACAATTCCCGGATGCACAAGATAATTTTGTAAAAGTAAAAAAGATATTATGATTGATATTAAAAACCTCACAATAGAAAAAGCGGGAGAAATGATGA
>DAIEQH010000026.1 GCA_027347985.1 Candidatus Nomurabacteria bacterium
CTTCACCTTTCTCAATTCGCCTCATCATTTCGCCAAAAATGGGACGACCTGGAATTTTCGCAGTACGCTTTTCCACAAACTCCTCAACGATTTCTAACTTTTCATTTTTGGCGAAAGCGCGCAATTCCGTAATTTGCGCATCAATGCTCAAAACTTGCTTGTCCTCGACATCGGTACTCTTGCGAGCATACAAAAAGAATTTTTGTGACATATTTTTGTAAAGCAGAAATGGCTACTCCAGTGTTGAAACCTTAACGCTAGTTAAGATAGCTGGAATAGCCATTTCTGCTAACTAGCTAATAATAATTGGTTTCAACATTTCCAGTATAACAAAAATATTTTCAACACAAAAATTCTTTTTGTATCAAAGCAAATACTATGTCAAAATTGCTTCTGATTTCGAACCTGCTTCTTGGCGAAAAATTAGTGCGAGCAAGCGCACAAAAAATTCTGAATTCGTTGGGGGAATTCGGCGGGAATCCTTGGGACGCGCTTCGCGCGTCCCGCATTTTGGCTTCTAAAAAACCGTCTAGTTCTATTCTGGTGCCCAGGGGGGGACTCGAACCCCCATGCCTTTCGGCGCTACCACCTCAAGGTAGTAAGTCTACCAGTTTCTCCACCTGGGCATATGATGATATTAGCATATTTAGATAAAATAAAAACCTCCAAAATCTGGAGATTTTTATATTTTTCTTTTTATAGTTTTTATTCTTCTTTTTTAGTTTCTTCTACTTCCTCATCAGCAACTGAGACGACAGAACGTAATTTTCGGCGAACATCTTTTACCGCTTTAACGCGTACGTAATATAGTTTTGATTTGCGAGCTCGAGATTTTTTGGTTATTTCAATTTTATCAATAGCTGGAGAATAGAGTGGAAAAATTCTTTCTACTCCTACGCCTGAAGCTATTCTGCGAACTGTAAAAGTCGCACCGATTTCTGTACCATGTTTACGAGCAAGAACAATACCTTCAAAAGCCTGCAAACGAGTCTTACCTTTTTCATCTAATACCTTGGACCAGACACGAACAGTATCTCCTGAGTTAAAATCAAGCTTTTTTCTGTCCTCCACGTTGACTGAAGTTAGTTTTGTTTTATCTATTTTATTTCCTGCCATAATCGTCTTAATCTAACATAAAAATTTTTTTAACGCAAACTTGTCAACCTGGCAGGTTGACAAGTTTTATAAAAATTCCTGCTGATAACATCTTACACAATAAACTATCTCAGGTCGGTCTGGTGCATAAGGTGTATAAATATCAGTGCTACATTTTGCACAAGTCCTATTATACATTCCAGGCTTATTCATACGATTAAATCTTTTATTCTCTCTGCATCTTGGACACTCGTGAGGGATAGGTAAATTCATCTTTCTAAGTAAATCAAATTCTCCTTTGGCTATTTTATATCCACGTATACATGTAGAACACTTTATTGTTTCATTTAAAATAGACTCATCAGTTTCTTTTATGGTATCTGGTAAAAAAGAAGAATCTACTGAAGTTTTATATTCTTTTACCTCTTCCTCTTCCCAAGAATATCCTTCTTTTAATGCTTCTTCTTTATTTTTTGGAAAAAATCTCATCGCATTTGATTTATTGTATGGAAACTTGCTCATTTCTGGCGGAAAAAATTCTCCATAAAAAAACCTACGTCCAAGTTTATCTATGTATGGATTCTTTTTCATATCTTCTATAATCTGTACTTTAAGTTTTTCATATTCTTCTTTTGTGTATTGCTTATTTAAAACACAATATTGTTTACGTTTTAAATTTACACAGCCAAAATTATTTTTCCCAGTAATATTATAATAACAGTACTGTAAATTAAGACTGTCAGGCCAACATTCTACTGAAAAATATACAGAGCTAGAGTTTTCTCCTACGACAGTTGATTCATAAATTAATTCAGCATTATTACCCCACCCAGAATAATCATAACAATCTTTTGAAGAAGCCACTGTTATAAACTGGCACCATTTACAATGATCCGCATAATTTACTATATATCCCTCCTTTGTATTTCTAGATTGAAAAGTAAATTCACCATTAACATTTTGATTCATACTGTGCCCATGATATTCCCTATAAGGTTTAGATAACCAAAAGGCATGAGCTTTTTTTTCTAATTCGCACAAATGTTTCCAAGAATCTAGTTGAAGCTCTTTAGACTTTTTTTGATATTCCTCTGTAGAATATTTAACATTAAAAATATAGTTTGTGGCATTTCTTAAATTTACACACCCTATACAGTTTGTACAACCATCACAATTGCGAGAAAACCACACATCTACACAGGCATTACATTCATCAGAAAAAAATGTTCTGTAGTGTTTTATAAAACCAATACAGTCGTAACATAATTCTGATTCCCATCCACGAACACAATCTAGGCTATGCTTTAAACCATTTAAAATAGAAGAATAAAAAACATTATCACAAAAATCAGCCCAAAAAACCAAATAGCAATCTTTAGACCAAGCTAAAGCATTTGAATACTCAGAATTTTTTAAAGTATTATATTCACTCGTAAGAGCAGTGTATGGGGTTTTATCAAAAAGCTCTTTTACTTGTTCTAGAAAAGATCTTGAGGGGTCATAATCCATTCCGTACTCTGTGCCATCCCAATCATCAGCCCACCAACATTGTTGACAGTAGATTTTCGTTTTATTTGTGGAAGAAAACATAGACAACGTTTTCTTCCCGCATTTTTCACAAATTCTCCAATTCAAATTCCACGTATTTTGAAATGAAATACGTCTAATCAATCTGCATTCCGGACACCAAGTCGGTGCTGGCACTTTCATTTTTTCATAAAAATTAAAATCTTCCGGCTCTATCACAAAATCCTTTTTACAATTTTGACATATTTTAGTTTCCATATTTATATATTTATATTATACGTTTTTTAGAAAAATACCACAAAAATGGTCAAAGCCGAGCTTTGACCATTTTCCCAAAAAAGGCTTACAAATCAAGGTTTAATTACCTTCTGAAACTCTAAAGGTAGGGGTGATTCAATTTTTACTATTTTCCCTTTCAAATCTTTAAAAACGATAGATTTAGCATGTAGGAACATTCTACCCCCTCCTTTCTCCTCCCTCTTAGTAAGGGGGAGGCTGGGTAGGGGTCCGTTTGGGTTATAAAGTGTATCTCCCGTCACTGGATGATTTATAAATTTCATATGAACGCGAATCTGATGGGTCCTACCAGTTTTTGGACGCACTTCCAAATAAGTAAATTTATTATTTTTATCTTCAAATCTTTTTAAGACAGTAAACTCGGTGATAGCTTCTCGGAGTTCCCCTCTCGCTCCACGTCCTGCTAATCTTTTACGAAAATCATTTCCACTTCGTCCGATTGATTTTCTAATAGTTCCGCGATCATTTTTCATGGATCCAGAAATAATTGCGTTGTATGTTTTTTTAATTTCTCTTCCTTTAAATTGATTTTTCAAAAATTCATAAGCTTTGGAATTTTTAGCTAAAAGTAAAACTCCAGAAGTTTCTTTGTCCAGTCTATGCACTATCCCCGGTTTTTTTATTTCCTTTCCACCTACAAGGATAGACTCTCCCACATTTTTTGCCTTGGGGTATTTTTCTAAAAACCAATCAGCAATTGTCTTCTCCTTGCTTCGTCCGTCACTATGCACGGCGACACCAGAAGGCTTGTCTATAGCCAAAATGTCTTTATCCTCATATAAAACTTTTATTCTCATAATTGAAATAATATACAAAATAAGCTAGAATAGCCATAGTTTAAAGATTTGAAGAGATGCGCGGTTAGCTCAGTTGGTAGAGCAATCCGTTTACACCGGAAAGGTCAGGGGTTCGAGTCCCTTACCGCGCACCAAGCCCTCGTAGTTCAATGGATAGAACAGAGCTCTTCTAAGGCTTTGATGTAGGTTCGATTCCTACCGAGGGCACAATTTTTATAGCGATGGGTCAGCAATAGGCGAAGGAGAATTTATAATCTCTAAAGACTTTCTTTCTCGTTCTCCGAAATACTCTAGCGCTCTGTTTATCCTATCCTTCTTTATTGTGCCTTGTTGATCTACATTAGAAACTGAAGAAACTGATATTTTATTTATTTTTATAAAGAGATAAAAACCAAAAAAACAAAAGAGTATCACCAGGGCAAATGTCGCATAGAGAATATATTTCCAGTAAAAATCTGGCTTGATTTTTGAATCTTTTTTCTCAAATTTGTTTTCTTTTTTAAAAAGTTTTATTTCCATATTCATTAATTTTATTTATTAATAAAACTTAAAAGTTTTATTTGAAAAGTTGCAGTCCACTGTGCATTTTTACTAATAGTTGCATCTTGAGCGCTTACATTTTTTATATCAACTAAAACAAATTCTAAATTATAAGGAGAATTTTCTAAAAGCATTATCAATTTATAGACATTCTCAAAACTTCCCGAGGCTTTTGCTTCAACCATTAAGGAAGCATTATCTTTTGCAACTTCGACAGAAGTAATTTCAACTTTTGTATCTACTCCTCTTGCCAATCTTTCAACTGTATCCAAAAAGGGCACAACATCTGAACTTTGGACAAAGTGACTATCTAGCGCGGCTCTTTCAGGGGCTATTGCCCTTATTGAATTAACTAGAGATGATGCTTCTTCTCTGCGAGTAGCCTCAACTTGCCAATTTTCTTGCATTGATTGTGAAATGTTTTTATTATTATTTATTTCTTTGTATAGGAATAAGAAAACAACAAGAAAAACTATAAAAATTATTATTGAGAGTATTAGGGATTTTTTTTGAAGTATATTTTTCATAAATTTTTATTAAACTAATCTATTTTTATAGTGGAATCAAGCTTAAATTAAATCTAATGTCAGATCCTTTTACAAAGTTGGAAATAGGCAAATTGACCTTTAAGAAAGCAGTACTATCTTCTAATGCTCGGCGGAAAGAAAGCAATACTTCTCGACTTGGAGCTCGTCCACTTACATTTATCAATTCACCTTTTTGTGGATCATTTTGATAAAAAATTTCGGTAATCCTTATATTTGGTAATTTCTTTAATACGACTTCTGTTATTATTCTTTGAGAAAAGTTAAGTTTTTCTGGCTTGATGTGCTCAACTAAATTTAACTTATCTTCTAGATCTTGAACTATTTCTAACGTATTTTTATCTGGCAAAGGAATCGTTTCATTTTCTTGTGATTTTAGTTTAGAATCAATGAAATTCTTTTCAGCAGAAGACAAAATATAGGCTGGTAAAATCGCAAGAGATGCTACAAAGAAAGATATCCCCAACATCACAAAAGACACGACTACAAGCCTAAGATAAAAATCTTTCACCATCCTCTCCTTTTCTTCATTTGGAATCAAATTAATCATGTTCGAAATTTCCTAATGCGAGCCCCAAGGCAGCCGCAAATGTTAATGACTGTTCAAGACTTATCTCTGGAATGTATTTTCCTGTGTCTTTTATATTAATCCAAACATTGGCTACTTCTGCATTCGTTTTCATGCTGACAGAAAAATATTCAGAAAGACCTATTAAATTTGAATCTCCACCACATAGAATCACTTTTTTGATTGGTGGCCTATCTTTCCCTTCTTCATCTTTATGTGTATGCCAATATAAAAAATGTTTTACTATTTCGTCACGTAAGATAGAAACACCATTTAAAAGGATAGAAAATACTTCTGTGTTCGCGGTATCACGTCTTAGACCAGACTCTTTTTTCTTTTTTTCTGCCTCTTCAAAACTTATTTTGAAATTTTTCTCAATCATATTGGTCAACATAGCCCCGCCTACGTCTAAAGTAGAAGTGAATATCACGACACCTTGAGAAATAATAAATATCCCTGTTCTCTTCTTGCCAAAGTCAACTATCATATAAGTATCTAGGTCACCTTTTTTTACAACAGATCTAGTGATGGCCTGAGCTTCTAACTCAAAAGAGAGAGCTGAGATCGCTGAATTCTTAAAAACAGAAAGATATTCCAGAGCCACGTTTTTTGAAATAGCAGCAACTTGCAATTTTAAACTTTTTTCATCTTCACTCAATATTTCATAATCAAATACTGCGTCTTGCGCTGGTATCGGAATATATTCTTCCAGAGAAAATTCTATAGCTTCTCTAATATTTTCCAATCCTGCTTTCTCCAATCTAAGACTAAAAAGATATACTTGCTGTTCTGGCAAGGATACACGGACAGACTTGATACCTTCTTCCTTCCTTAAAGACATCAAAATTTCTTCCATTTTTTGGGAATCTTTTATTTTACCTGACTCAATTATGCCTGCCGGAATTTTTTTCTCTCCATAATGACCCACTCTCAAGCCCTCCTTGGTTTTAACAAGCTCTAAAAATTTAATAGATTCATCTGAAATATCTAAACCAAAAGAAGGTAGTTCAAGAAATTTTGGTGTTGAGAATAATTTATTATTTAAATCCCTAAACATAATAATATTATACAATATTCATTACGCTATCGCTACTATTTTTACTATTTAATTATCTCGCACGGGCCCCTACTCCTACTTCATCGTTTGGCGTAAGTAAAGAAAAAGCACCTTCTGGGGTAGAAACCGCTAATATCATGCCCTGACTCTCTATTCCACGAATGATTTTCGGCTCTAGATTGGCAACAAACATACATTTCTTACCAATTAGTACACTACAGTCTGGAAAATACAATGAAATCCCAGAAATTATCTGCCTAGTTGTTCCTTCTCCTAAATCGACAGATAGTTTTAGTAATTTGTCAGTATCTGGAACTTTTTCTGCCAATAAAATTTTGCCTACTACGATATCAACTTTTTTAAAATCTTCAGGAGTTATTATCATTTGTTAATTTTATCTAAATATCTTTGTAATATCAATGCAGCCGCCCCTGCATCTATCCTCCCACTTTTAATTTGTTTTACTTTGCTGTGTACTTGTGACTGACTCAAGCTTTTTTTAGTATTTCCACCTTTACGAGCCTCAACAGATGTCAAAAATTCTTTTTGTTTATGGACTGGCAAATTAAATTTCTCTCTGAGTTCCAAAATAAAGACTTCAATTCTTGCCGAGAGCGCGTTTAACTTTCCAGAAAAATCCACTGACTCTCCGATCACAATTTCTGAAATATTTTCCTCTTTTATTATTTTCCCAAGATTCTTAAAGGTGTCTATTTTATTTAAAATAATCTCTTTTGGAAAAGCCAAAACGCCATTTTCGTCTGAAATAGCCACACCTATTCTTTTTGTCCCATAATCTATACCCAAAAATCTAGTCATATTGAAATACTAGCATAAAAATTACACTTCTAGTATATAGATTTCCATATACCAACAGCGCTCGGACATTAAGTAAATAAACTTGCTTATGCTCCTCGCTTGTTGGTATAATATATACATTATGGAACAATTTAATATGTTTTTCACAAATAGTTTTGGTGTGTCTCCATTAATAGTAGGGGTCGTCGCAATATGGGTTCTTTTTTGGAAAGGCTGTGCATTATGGATAGCTGCCAAAAATAACAACAAGTGGTGGTTTCTTATACTTCTTATTGTAAATACAATAGGAATATTAGAAATAATTTATATCTTCTTCGTCGCAAAAAAGAAAGGAGCAGATATAAAACAAATTTTTTCTAAATCAACACCAGCTCAATTATAATTTAAATTAAAAAGTTTTA
>DAIEQH010000027.1 GCA_027347985.1 Candidatus Nomurabacteria bacterium
AAATAAAAAATTACGAGGAAGCAAAAAAAATTGCTAAAAAATGGGGGTTTGGAAAATTTGAAACTCATATTTCTGCTACTTCTGGTTTACTTGTATATGAAAAAAAGGAAGGGATAAATTCTATCGTTCGTCTCGGTATAGGCGTATATGGCATGTGGCCTTCGGAACATATTAAATATATGTATAGGAAAAGTATGAAATTAAAACCAGTACTTTCTTGGAAAACGCGTATTGCTCAAGTAAAAAAGTTGCCTGCTGGTAGCACTGTCGGATATGGGCTTTCTTATACTGCTTTCAAACCAATTAAAATAGCTGTAATTCCGCAGGGTTATGCTGATGGATTTGACAGAGGGCTTTCCAATAGAGGAGAAGTTTTAATCAGAGGGAGTAGATGTAAAATTTTGGGGAGAGTGGCTATGAATATGTTTGTTGCTGATGTGAGTCATCTAGAAAATGTAAAAATAGAAGATGAGGTTGTGATTTTGGGAGTTCAAGGTAAAGAAATAATTACGGCCGAAGAAATAGCTGAAAAGATAGATACTATAAATTATGAAATAACTACACGAATAAGTTCACTATTACCAAGGATAGTGATTTAGGGGGGGGTTAGAATCCATTCTTTTCTTGATTTTATAGAGTGATATAATTAACTCATGATAGAAATTGAAGAAAAAAAACTTTTACTCACAAACGCGATAGCGATATTTGCTCTTTTTGTTTCTTTCGTTTCTCTTATTTGGAATATTATAAGAGATTTAATCAAAGATAAAACAAAAATTAAGTTTTCTATTTCAATAGGACAAATTCATCTCATTAAAAACCAGCCATCTGGAGTTTTTATACCTATTGCATCTGAAACTGATCAAATCATAAAACCTCAATTGCTGATCAATATAACAAATATAGGTCGGCGTAATATAGTGATAGAAAGAGTTAGTTATCTCAATAAATTAACAGAAAAAGGTCTTCATCATACAATAGTAGTTTCGGGTTTGCCCATAAAATTAGAACCCTATGGAGTTTTTTCTTTCCCAATTAATTTTAAAGATGATCTCTTGAAAGATGTAAAAGAAGAAAATATAAAAAGAATTTGGGTTGAAGATACTTCTTGTAAAAAATGGTATTTGGGAAGAAAAAACCTTAAAATTTTTAAAGAATTAATTGAAATTTATTTTAAAAAGAAAAGTATACAAGAACAAAAAAGTTGATTCATTATACTAACTATAGTTATGAAAGTGCGGGCGGTGAGGGAATCGGACCCCCGATCGCTCTTTTGGAGAGAGAAGTTATACCACTTAACTAACCGCCCATAACCTTATTTATACCTTTCCATGAACATTTTTGCAACCGCTTGAAGCTTTCTACCTATAATAACATCACGATAACGAACCTGTATACAGCCTTGATATCCTTCTTTTTTGTATTTTTCATTACTCGGCTTTAAGTAACTTTTATTAAATTGTTTTTTTGGTATTTTTGTTATTTTAGACCAAAAATCTTTTTGAATTTTTTCATTATGATACTTATGTAAATGCATTAAAACCCTAAACCTCTTTTCGTCTAAATTAAAGGAATTTCTTAATAAAGACACAAAAGTTTTAATTAAATCAGGATCAGAGTTTGTAAAAGTTACAGCATCTTTTATACTCTTACTACCTTCACATTGATATAACACAGCACATAATAATAAATTAATTTCAGAAGAAAAATCTATTCGTTTTAAGTTATTTATTGCAAAATTATCTGCTTCAAGGTTTTTTTGCTCAGTTTTTTCTTTAATTGTTTTTTGAGAAGCTAGTTGTCCTTTTGTATAATTATTTCTTAAACGACTCTGGGCTTTTTCTGAAAGATGCACATTTTTTATCCACACAGAAATGGTGCTTTTAGACACACCTAATATTTCTTTTAATTCTTTTATTGAGTATCCTTGTTTTCTGAACTTTTTAGCTCTAATTTGTAAGTCTTTTTTCATAATAGAACCCATATATTATGTTATATAACTATTATACTATACCTATAAAAAAAGAAAAATCCCCAGTTGGGGATTTTTCTAACGACTTTATTTATTTCTTAATTTCTTTATGTTTTACTTGTTTTTTGCACCATTTACAGTACTTATTAAGCTCAATTTTTTTGGTTACCAATTTCTTGTTTTTACTTGACCAATAATTGATTCTCTTACAAGTCCCGCATGCAAGTTTTATAAGTCTTTCTTGTGACATATATATAGAATAATATAAAATCCTTTAAATTGCAACTTTAGATCAGTTTTTCTAAATTAATCTTTTTTGATATATCAATCCATTTGATTTCTTTATCGCGCTTAAACCAAGTCATTTGTCGTTTGGTGTATTTTATCGTTTCTATCACCACTTTTTCATAAGTAGGGGAATCGTATTCAAAACCAAATTCTTTTAATCTTTTTTCTGAAATTCCTGATTTTTTGAGCTTTTTTATTTCATTCAATAATCCATCCTGAAACATTTTTTTGACCCTTTTTTCTATTTTCTTTTTTAATTCATCTGGTGGCAAATACAATCCAATTTTTATAAACTTATATGGTGACACACTTTCTGCCATGGCAGAGTTTGTGTCACTTTGTAATTTGGGGACTTTGCCCAGAGCTTTTGCTATTTCTATGGCTCTTATCAATCGTACTTTATTATTTATTTCATTTTTATCTTTTATATCTTTCGCACGTCTTTTATCCAATTTCGTTAACATTTTAAAAAGTTCTATAGATGATTTTTTTTCTAAAATTTTTCTTAATTTCAAATTCGGCGCGACTTCAGGGAAAACGATACCTTTGGTAATTGCATCAATATAAAATCCTGTGCCTCCGCAAATGATAGGTACTTTACCTTTTTTTATAATCTCCGCTATAGCGTAGATGGTTTTTTTCTGATATTCCGCGACGGTAAATTTCTTTTTTGGGTTTGCAACATCGAGCAAATGATGAGGGATACCTTTCATTTCTTTTTTCGTAATTTTCCCCGTGCCGATATCTAGTCCTTTATAAACTTGTCTAGAATCAGCTGAAATTACTTCACCTTTTATCATTTTAGCAATTCGCGTAGCCAAATTGCTTTTTCCAGTGGCCGTCGGACCTAGTATTACAATAACCTTAGATTTTTTCATTACTTTAATATCTTTATATCAGCACCGATGAAGTTTAGGCGTTTTGCTATTTCTTCATAACCACGATTTATCATATAGACATTACGGAGAATGGATGTGCCTTCGGCTGCAAGCATGGAGATGAGTATGACCATAGAAGGGCGAAGTGCTGGAGGGCAAACGACTTGCGCAGCTCTCAATTTTGTCCCACCATTTATATAAACTCTATGTGGGTCGGCGAGAGTGATATTTGCCCCGAGACGATTTAATTCAGTGAAATAAATAGCGCGATTTTCATAAACCCAGTCATGAATCATCGTCTGGCCTTTAGCACGGATAGCTATTGGGACAAAGAAAGGAAGATTGTCTATATTGATTCCAGGATATGGATTGGAATGAATTTTGTCAGCTAAAGCTTTTAATTTGCTTGGTAATATTTCAATATCAGCAAGCTTTGTACGCCCGTTGTATGAAAAATATTTTTTTAATATTTTAAATTTGAGTCCCATTCTTTTTAATTTTTCGAGCTCTAGTGAAAGGAAATCAATAGGCGAGCGGGTGATGGTGAGTCTAGAATCTGTTACAATACATGCAGAAATGAACATCATGGATTCTATAGGGTCTTCACTATTCCAATATTCAATATCTTTATTTATTTCTTTTATTCCGTGCACAGTCAAAGTGGAAGTGCCGATGCCATCTATTTTTACTCCAAGAGCCTCAAGAAAGAAACATACTTCTTGCACCATGTAGTTTGCGCTGGCAAAAGAAATAATTGTTTTTCCTTCTATTAAAGCGGAAGCAGTCAAAATATTTTCACAAGCCGTGTCTCCAGATTCATACATTACTATTTCGGAAGTTTTTAATTTTGGTGCTTTTATCTCATAATTGCTGGTAGTAGTTTTTATTTTTACTCCAAGTTTTTCTAGTGCATAAGTGTGAGCAGCAATAGTGCGTTTACCTAAGCTACAACCTTGTGCATGTGGTAGAGAAAAAGATTTTAGAAAATGAATCATCGGACCCATAAGCATCACGATAGAACGAGTTTTTACAGCTGATTCAATATTTATATTTTCTAATTTAAATTTTGCGGGAGGAACTATTTGAATAGAGTTTTGATTCGTCCAACTTACTTTCACTCCGATACTTTCCAATATTTCTATCACTCTGTAAACTTCCTCAATACGAGCAATGCCGTGAAGAGTTGTTTTTCCTTTATTTAAAAGGGAAGCGCAAAGAAGCCCAACAGAACCATTTTTTGAGAAATTAGTCTTTATCGTGCCACTCAATTTCTTTCCACCATTTACTTGGAAATCAATAGAATTATTTGGTTGCTTCTTTATTTTTGGCATAAATTTGCTTACTATGTGCCCAGGGAGAGAATCGAACTCTCATGATGTTGCCACCAATAGATTTTGAGTCTATCGCGTCTACCAATTCCGCCACCTGGGCAATTCACACATTTTACACAAAAAACGCTATAAAATCAATTTAATAAAAAATCTTAATATGTTAGAATAGATTTATGTCCAACTTATATTCCAATTCAATTTTCTGGATTGATACAGAAAAGATCAAGCCGAACCCTTATCAACCAAGGAGAGATTTCGATGAAGCTCGTTTGCAAGATTTAGCTGAATCTATAAAACAATACGGGGTTCTTCAACCGCTCACAGTTTCTAGAGTAGAGATAGAAAAAGAAGATGGAGGACTCGCAACAGAATATGAATTGATAGCCGGAGAGCGTAGGCTTCGCGCAGCTATTTTGGCAGGGGTATCACAAATTCCAGCAATCATTCGCGTCGGAGATACTTCGATGATGAAGCTTGAGCTCGCTATTATAGAAAATTTACAACGTGAAGATTTGAATGTGGTCGACCGTGCTCGAGCATTTCTCCGATTGACCAGTGAATTTAAATTTACTCATGGTGAAGTTGCCAAAAAAATGGGTAGAAGTAGGGAATATGTTTCCAACTCTTTGCGTATTTTGACTTTGCCAGAAGAAATAATCAATAGTTTATCTGAAGGAAAAATTACTGAAGGTCATACGAGGCCACTACTCATGCTCGCTGACCATCCTGAAGAGCAAATTGTTTTATTTAAAGAAATTGTTTACAAAAAAATAACAGTGCGTGAAGCAGAAAGATTGGCTAGAAAAATAGCTTACGATCGCGTACGCAAGAAAGAATTTCTTCCGGATCCAGAAATAACAGAACTTGAAGAAGAATTTCAAGACAAACTCGGCACTCGTGTGCATATAGATAGAAAAGAATTGGGCGGACAAATCAAAATAGATTTTTTCTCCACAGAAGATTTGCGAACAATACTAGATTTGATAAATAAAGGAGCAATAGAAAAGAAACCCGAAGATATGATGGAAAATTATATTGCGAAAAGTACCGAAGCTCTTAAAGAAGGTGCAACGCCAGAAGAAATTCCTCTTGACGACAGAAGTAAAGATGAAATAAAAGAAGATGACGATAAACTTTACGATGTTTCTAACTTTAGCGTCTAGGAACGACCAAAAGTTTTTAGCTTACTAATCAAACTATTTTTTTCTATATAAGCCCTTATATGCTTTTTTGCCATGTTTGTTTTTGAATGTTCTAACCATTTTGAAGAAGGGTGAGCATCTTTTTTTGTTATTATTTCTACAATATCTCCATTTTTTAAAGTTGAAAGAATCGGAGCAATTTTCCCATTTATTCTTGCTTCTGAAATATGGTCACCAATATCTGAGTGGATAGAATAAGCGAAATCAATTGGGCTAGAACCTTCTGGTAGGTCTATGACATCACCTCTAGGGGTGAATATAAAAATACGGTCGTTAAAAAAATCTGTCTTCAAATGTTCTAGATATTTTTTAGGGTCATCTAACTCATAATTAAAATCTTTCAATTCTTCTATCCATTTAAATTTAGATTTATCGTCATGATGTTTTTTGTCATTATTTTCCTTATAGGCGAAATGCGCAGCGATACCGTATGCTGCTTCTGCATGCATCTCCTCTGTTCTTATTTGTATTTCTGCTGTTCCTCCGGAGCCTGTAAAGATAGTGGTATGAATAGAGCGATAGCCGTTTGGTTTAGGAACAGCAATATAATCTTTTATTCTTCCAGGTAATGGTCTCCAGATAGAATGAATGATTCCTAAAGTTTTATAACATTCTTCTACATTTTCTACGATGACACGCAAAGCAACGATATCGTCTATCTTATTTATATCCATATCATGTCTAAGAAGTTTCTTCCAAAGACTATATTTGTGTTTCATTCGATAATTTATTTCAATTATCTTCACATTATTTTTATATAACTCCTTTTTTAATTCATCATGCACCTCTTTTAAATATTTTTCATATAATCCTTTTTCTTCTTTAAGCATTTCTTCAATTTCTGCATATTCTTTTGGGTATGCAAAAGGAAAAGCGGCGTCTTCTATTTCGCCTTTTAATTTTCCCATTCCGAGACGATTGGCGAGTGGAGCATAAACTTCAATAGACTCCATTGCTATTCTTTTTCTTTTTTCTTCATTTAAAAATTGAAGGGTGCGTAGGTTGTGCAATCTATCAGCGAATTTAATTATGACTACTCGCAAATCATTGGTCATAGCTACGAAAAATTTTCTTAAACTTTCTACATGTCTTTCATGTCCACGATATTTTAAGGTACCGAGCTTTGTCACGCCATTTATCAAAAAAACGATATCTTCTCCAAATTCTTTTTTCAGTTCTTCTTCAGGAATTTTTGTGTCTTCCAAGACGTCATGCAAAAATCCTGCGCTTATCGTTTGAACATCCATTCCTAATTTAGCTAAAATTTTAGCCGTTTCAAAAACGTGGATAAAATAGGGTTCTCCGCTTAACCTTTTTTGTCCTT
>DAIEQH010000028.1 GCA_027347985.1 Candidatus Nomurabacteria bacterium
AATACTCTTTCAATAGAAACAGTTATCCCTGCTTCTACAAAACAACGTAATGCGAATGCAAACACAAGTAATAATATACAAAATAATGCAGGTACTAATGCCGTCCCTATTACTACTTTTAAAAACAAAGACATACAAGATATCAAAAGTATTCCAAATGTAAAAAATGCTTATGGCGCAGTTTTAAGTCAGCAAATAGTGAGCTATGGTAATGTTTCTAAAAATACATTTATTTTCGGAGCAGATGCTTCGCGTTTTGATATTGATAAAGGAGTGATAGCTTCTGGACGTCCTTACACGGAAGAAGAAAATCGTGCCTTGGCTCAAGTAGCAGTCTTGGGTAGTACCATCGCGACAGATTTATTTGGCGATATGGATCCTTTAGGTAAACTTATTCGTGTTGGTAATTATAATTTAGAAGTGATAGGCGTATATGAATCTAGAGGAGGGCTAGGGACAACGGACGATGAACAGATTTTTATACCGATTACTACATTACAGAAAAAATATCTTGGCATAGATTATCTTTTTTATGGCATTGTAGAACTTTATGACGGGAATAAAGCAGAGACAACAGCTCTCGATGTCACAGACATGATTCGTCGCAATCATTCTATCACTGATCCGGCCAAGGATGATTTTAGCGTAAAAACCCAAGCACAAAATTTAGAAACATTTAATACTATTTTAAGCGCGGTGACATTTCTTCTTATTGCTATTGCTCTCATTTCGCTCGTTGTCGGAGGAGTCGGAGTGATGAATATAATGTATGTCGTTGTAACAGAAAGAATAGGGGAGATAGGATTGAAAAAAGCATTAGGTGCTCGCAATAAAGATATTCTTTTTGAATTTTTGATTGAAGCCGTGCTTTTGACTCTTATTGGCGGAATTGTCGGTATTTTAGGCGGGGCTTTATTTGCTTACGCTGTTGCCAAGATAGCCCAAAACTTTAATTTTGCCTGGAGCTTTATTGTGCCTCTCTATGGAATAATTTTGTCTCTTTCTATGTCTATGATTATAGGCGTTGTTTTCGGAGTTTTTCCCGCTCGCAATGCTTCAAAACTAAATCCAATTGAGGCCTTGAATAAAGAGTAAATCTATTTTCTAATGCTGAAAATGTTGGAAACTCGGTTTCCAACATTGTTTCCAAAATTTTTGATTAAATTTGATTTAAAATATATACTATACTTATGACTTTCAAAAAGTTTGGAATAATTTTATTTTTAATGTTTTCTCTGTTGCCTATACAGAAAACATTTGCTCAGACTCCGAACACTGGTTTTGTTTCTGGTAATATTTGGTATTCCAAAGATCCATTTGAAGAAGGAGACAAAATTCAAATTTTGACATTTATTTACAATCCAGATGCAAGAGAACTCTCTGGCACTGTGTTTTTCTTTGATAAAACCGTTTTGTTGGGTAAAAAAGATTTTGCTATCGCTCCTAAAACAGCAAATGATATATCTATCAATTGGACAGTGACGGCAGGAGATCATGAAATTTTCGGTAAAATAGAAAATGCAAAATTTTTAATTTCAAAAGGAAATTATGAGGAAACATATCTTTCTCAAAATGAGACAGAAAAAAGTTCACGAAGCGTTTCTAAAAAAATTACCACAAAAACACCCGCTGACACTAAAACAGATACTATCACCAATACTATCGGTACATCCGTTCAAGATGTGACAAAAGCCATAAAAGAAAACACGCCCAATTTTATAACGAAACCCATAGTCTCTACGGCAAACGGCTTGGAATCAATCCGAGATAATTTAAGTACATCCTCCGAAAATAAAAAGGAAGATGTAAAAAAAGAGATAGATAAATTAAATAGCACTAAATCAACACCTGATTCAAATAAGACTACGAGCCCACTCTTAAAACCTTTTAAATATGTAGAATTGTTCCTTTTGACTATTTCTTCATTCATTCTTAATAATAAGATTATATTCTATGGATTGATAGCTATCGCCGTTTTTTTCATTTTGCGTTTTATCTGGAATAAGGTATTCTAAAGATATGGCAATCCGAATTTTAGCCTTTATAATTTTGTTATTATCCATACTTTTCATGCCTTTTTGGGTATCTCTCATTTTAGCCTTAGCAGCAATGGCTTATTTTAGTTTTTTTTGGGAAAGTGTCCTATTGTTCTTTCTTTCAGATCTGCTTTATGGGGTAAAGGAAATTAAATTTTTTAATATATATTTTGTTTCTTTTATTGTTTCCTTTATAATCTTGGTGGTTCTAGAATTGTTAAAGAAAAAAATAAGAGTTTATAATTCTCATGATTAAAAGAATACTATCAAAACAAAAAATCAAGAATGCAAATTTTTTCGTAGAACCCGATGAGATTTTTTTAGATTCTAAAAATTTACAAAATTTTGATCGTCAACAATTTGAAGGGCGAATAGAAAAACCAATTTCAAAAAAAGCTATTATTTTTGTCGGCATTTTCTTTTTATTATTTTTAGGAGCATTTGGAACGAGACTTGGATATTTACAAATACAAAAAGGACAAGCTTATTTAGATAGAAGCCAAAACAATACTTTAGAAAAACAAATTATTTTCAGCGACAGAGGAATCATCTATGATAGAAATAAAGTAGAGCTCGCTTGGAATAAAAAGGCTCCAGATTTGCCTACAACTATCCGCACATATTTATCTCCAGGATTTTCTCATTTACTAGGATATGTAAGCTATCCCATGCAAGATAAATCGGGAAATTTTTGGCAAAGTGAATTTATCGGCAAAGATGGACTCGAAAAACAATACAATCAACAATTGAAGGGAACTAATGGTTCAAAGATAGTAGAAATCGATGCACGGAAAGTGATTCATTCAGAAAATATTGTAAATGCACCAGTGCGAGGAGCTGATTTAGTAACAACGATAGACTCACGCATTCAAAAGGAATTGTATACTTTGATTAAAAATCTATCGACCAGTAATTCTTTTTCCGGTGGGGCAGGGGTAATGATGGATATAAATAATGGTGAAGTTTTGACTTCTGTTAGTTTTCCAGAATATGATTCAGAAATTCTTTCTTTAGGAAAAGATTCAAAAAAAATTCAGGGTTATTTGAGCGATAAAAGAAAGGTTTTTCTAGACAGAACAATCTCTGGACTTTATACTCCTGGATCAATCGTTAAACCATTTTTTGCTATTGGTGCATTGACTGAAGGTGTGATTGACCCGTATAAAAAAATATTATCTACTGGCTCTATTTCTATTCCCAACCCATATTTTCCAAATCAAAAAACAGTTTTTAAAGATTGGCGAGCGCAAGGTTGGGTGGATATGAGACAAGCTTTAGCGGTATCGAGTGACGTTTATTTTTATGAAATCGGTGGGGGATACCAAGATCAAAAAGGATTGGGAATAGTAAACATTGAAAAATATGCAGAACTTTTTGGAATCGGAGAAAAAACTGGAGTTGATTTACCCGATGAAAAAGGAGGTGTGATACCTAGTCCAGAATGGAAAATAAAAAATTTCAATGGTGAAGCTTGGCGTGTTGGAGATACTTATCACACTGTCATAGGACAATATGGATTTCAAGTAACTCCATTAGAAATGACCAGAGCTGTATCTGCTATTGCAAATTATGGCACTCTTGTGACGCCTCATTATATTTTGGAAGATAAAACTAAAGAAAGTATGACTTCTAAAATTGATTTGAAAAAAGAAAATTTTGATGTTGTACATGAAGGAATGAGACAAAGTGTTTTGACTGGAACTTCCGTAGCCATCAATGTACCGTATGTTGAAGTCGCTTCCAAAACTGGTACGGCTCAGGTGGGTCTAAGCAAAAGTAAGGTCAATTCTTGGATAATTGGCTTTTTCCCATATGAAAATCCTAAATATGCGTTTACTATAATGATGGAATCTGGTCCTTCTTCAGGTAGCGTAGGAGCATCTTCTATAATGCGACAACTTTTGGATTGGATGTCTATAAATACTCCACAATATTTCAAGCCATAGTGTCAAAATATTTCTGTTTGCATTTCTTTCCGTAAATACGCTATAATACAACTATGAGTAAAGAAAAAATAATTTTTATTTTAGGCATATGGATAGCAGTATTACCATATTTAGGTTTTCCTCTTTCTCTTAAAAATTCATTGCTTCTTATCACAGGATTGAGTCTTGTTTATTTAGGATATCTATTATACAAAGACGCTAAAGCAAGTGAAAAAAAAGGAAAAACTTTTGATAATTTTTCTGAAAATAGTAATTTTAGTGAAAAAGAAACTAATTCTGTTGAACAAATATAACTTTTAAAAAATAAATAATTCATGACTTATCATAAAAAGGTGTTAGAATATTTTAAAAACCGACGTGCTTTTGCCACTATTTTGTTGGTAGTTGTTTTTTTTGGTTTTGGTATTTTTTTAGGATTTAAAAATAGTCCTGAGATAGATAAAGTTTTTAATGTATCCGGAAAAGAAATGGGGGTAGCTACTCAAGCTGATTTTTCTCCTTTTTGGAAAGTCTGGAATGATATAAATGAAAAATACCCAAACGCTAGCAAAATAACCGACCAAAATAAGATTTATGGGGCTATTTCAGGCCTCGTAGGCTCACTTAATGACCCATACAGCGTCTTTTTTAGCCCAGATGATGCAAAAATATTTGAAGACTCAATACAAGGTAGTTTTGGAGGGATAGGCATGGAAGTAGGCATAAAAGATAAAGTTCTCACTGTCATTGCGCCTTTAAAAGATACTCCTGCGTATAAAGCCAATATAAAATCAGGAGACAAAATTCTCAAGATTGATGACACGGTTACTTCTGATCTAAGTGTTGATAAAGCAATAAAATTGATCAGGGGTGATGCCGGCACAACTGTCAGATTGACTGTCTTTCATGATGGAGATAAAGAGCCTAAAGAAATAAAAATCACAAGAGAAAATATAAATATACCGACTCTTGATACAGAATTAAGAAAGGATGGTATTTTTGTAATAAGACTTTACAGTTTTTCAGCAAATTCAGCAGAATTATTCCGTGGTGCGTTAAAGAAATTTTCTACATCAGGTTCTGACAAATTACTACTTGATTTACGAGGCAATCCTGGAGGTTATCTAGATTCAGCTGTTTCTATGGCTAGCTGGTTCTTGGAAGGTGGCAAACCTGTAGTCACAGAAGATTATGGCAATAATGCAAAACCAAAGATATACAGAAGCCAAGGTTATAACATTTTTACCGATAAATTAAAATTTGTTATTCTAATAGACGGCGGTTCAGCTTCAGCTTCAGAAATATTAGCCGGAGCAATGCAAGATTATAAAAAAGCTATTTTAGTCGGAGAAAAAAGTTATGGAAAGGGTTCAGTGCAAGAAGTCGTGAAAGTTACCCCCGATACTCTTCTTAAAATTACTGTGGCAAAATGGCTCACTCCAAATGGTAATTCTATTTCAGAAAAAGGTTTGACTCCAGATTATGTAGTACCGATAACTACTAAAGATGCTGAAACTAAAAATGATTCGCAATTAAATAAAGCAGTAGAATTATTATTAAAAAACTAGATTTTAGTAATTCAATGAAAGTTATTTTTTTACAAGATGTTCCTAGGGTGGGCAAAAAGTATGATATAAAAGAAGTAAACGACGGTTATGCTGTAAATTTTTTATTTCCCAAAAAGCTCGCAACTCTTGCGACGCCCAAAGCACAGGCTGAACTTGAAAGACATAAAAAAGAAATCATTATTGAAAGGGAAGTGCAAGAAGATCTTCTAATGAAAAATTTAGAAGAAATAAAAGGCAAGACCATCACCATAGGAGCCAAAGCTGATGAAAAAGGCCATCTTTTTTCTGCAATTCACAAAAAAATGTTAGTGGAAGCTATGGATAAACAATGCCATGTGCAAATAGATGAAAAGTTTATTGATTTAGAAAAACAAATAAAAGAAATAGGGGAGTTTGAAATTCCAATTCTCATAAAAAATAAAAAATCTTCATTTAAACTTATCGTAGAAAAGACAAAATAAAAAATCCCCACAACGAGAGGGGATTTCTATTTTTAAATATTTAGTTTACATTTACCACCTTTTTGACAACCGTCTTGCCGTTAAAGGATGTTTTACGCTTAGAGCCAAATTTGACCGTACCAGCTTTCAAAGCAAATAAGGTGTGATCTTTACCCATAGATACATTATTGCCAGCCATAATGACTGTGCCACGCTGACGGATGATGATTGAGCCAGCTTGTGCCTTTTGACCATCAGCAAGTTTTGTACCTAGGTACTTTGGATTTGAGTCTCTTAAGTTTTTTGCGGTTCCGCCAGCTTTTCTATGTGCCATATATTGTTATAATGTTATAATATAGTAATAATATGAGTATATATAATTCTTCGGAAAAAATCAACCCCGTTAAAGATCGTGAGGGCTCGCAGCGACCCTCTATCTTTAACGGGGTCAAGCTATTTATTGAAAGCGACAAAGGTAAAGACATATTGGTGATAATCATCATTATTTTGGTTGGTTTAGGCTCATTTGAGCTAGGTAGACTATCAAAAGAAACGAGTTCAGGCCTTAAAATCGAATATAATGGACAAGAAGCTAATGCCATAGGTACTGTAGACCAAAATTTAGCCATTTTGCCTCAAAATTCAGATAATTCTCAAAAATCAATTTCCGGAAGTTTTTTTGCTTCAAATCGGGGGAGTAAATATTATTCTATAAGTTGTGGCGCTGGAAAAACTATTAAAGAAGAAAATAGAATTTACTTCAAAACATCTGGGGAAGCGGAAAAAGCCGGCTACGCACTCTCTAGCTCATGTAAATAGAATGGGATATTGTATGTCCCAAAGTGGATTTTGCGACATAATATAATGTGC
>DAIEQH010000029.1 GCA_027347985.1 Candidatus Nomurabacteria bacterium
GAAGGTCATGAGGAACATAAACACGAGGAAAAAAGTGAGGTCGTTATTATTAATTAAAATATAAAAAATATATGGAAGGATTAACACCTTTTGCAAAAGCAATCGTTATGGCATTGGGAGCAATGGCTCCAGCTATTTCTATCGGTTGGATCGGCGAGAGAGCTATGGAATCAATCGGCCGCAACCCTGAATCAGCAGGTAAGATTCTTGTGCCGATGCTTCTTGCTTGTGCATTCGCTGAAGCTATCGCTATTTACGTTTTGGTTATCGCATTCTCACTTTAGTTGGTAGTTGGAAGATTTAAAAATTAAGATTTCTTAATTTTTAAATCTTTTATACTGCTCGCTATTTGCGAGTAATATTATCATTAGAAAGAAATTTTTTTATGGATTCAATTATTAACACGTTTCATATTGATTGGAAGATAATGATTGCGCAAGCTCTCAACTTTGGAGTGGTTTTTTTTGTTTTATATATGTTTGCCTTGAAGCCACTTACAAAGATAATGAAAGAGAGAACAGAAAAGATAGAGAAGGGAATAAAAGATGCAAAAGAAAACGCTGAAGTTTTAAACAATTCAAAGAATGAATATAAAGAAGTAATCAATAAAGCCAAGAATGAAGCACAAACAATGTTTCAGGAAGGCAAAAAAGAAGCAGAAGCCAAGAAGAATCAAATGATGGAAGAAGCCAAGAAAGAAGTTGCAATGATGATAGAAAATGGCAAAAAGACCCTTGAAAGTGAAAAAGCAAAAATGCTTTCAGAAACAAAGAGCGAAATCACATCTTTGGCTGTCAAAATAGCAGAAAAATTAATTGGTAGCAAGGTAGATGCGACTTTTGATGAAAAAACAATAAATGAAATAAAAAATTTATAAAATATGGCAACCACTTCAAACAACGATATAGCATATGCAATCTACTCTGCCTCGAAAGGTAAGAGAAAAGATGAGTTACCTATATTTTTTAAGAAAGTGGTACAGTTTTTAGATGAGAGGCATCTCTTGTCTAAGTCGGGAGAGATTTTTAAAAAGTTGGATGAGATAATAAATTTAGAAGAAGATAGAGTGGTGGTGAAAGTATCAAGTGTAAAGAAACTCACAGAGAAAGCAAAGAAAGAATTACATCAATTTATAGAAAAACGTTACAAAGCGAAAGAGGTGTTATTCATAGAAGAATTAAATGATAAATTATTAGGAGGAGTCAGACTAGAAATAAAAGATGAAGTTATAGATTTAACCATAAAGAATAAAATTAATAAATTACAAGAACATTTAATAAAAAAATATGAGTAACAACTATATAGTAGACAATTTAAAAAAAGAGATAGAAAATTTTTCATCGGAAGCAAAAGTTGAAAAAGTCGGATATGTCATAGAAGTTTTTGACGGAATCGCGAAAGTTTCTGGACTTTCAGATATTAAATCATCTGAAATGGTGAGCTTCTCAAATGGTGAGACGGGTGTGGCTCTAAACCTGGAAGAAGATTTGGTAGGTGTCATTATTTTAGGAGACTTCACAAAAATTAAAGAAGGAGATGAAGTCAAAGCTACGGGAAGAATTCTAGAAGTACCTGTATCAGATAGTATTGTGGGACGAGTTGTAAATGCTCTCGGTAAAGAGATAGATGGTAAAGGCGCAATTAAAGGAGATAAGACTTATCCTATTGAAAAAGTTGCTCCAGGAGTCATCACCCGTCTTTCTGTTTCTGAACCTGTCGCTACAGGTGTGAAAGTTATTGATGCGATTATTCCTATCGGTCGCGGACAACGTGAGCTCATTATTGGAGACCGTCAGACAGGTAAGACAGCTATCGCTATAGATACAATTTTAAACCAAAAAGGTCAGAACATGATTTGTGTTTATGTTTCTATCGGCCAAAAAGATTCTAAACTTCGTAAAATCCAAACTCGCCTAGAAGAAGGTGGAGCTATGAAATACACAGTCATCGTTTCTGCTGGTTCTTCTGAACCCGCACCACTTTCTTATATTGCTCCTTATACTGGAGTCTCTATTGCAGAATACTTCATGGATCAAGGCAAAGATGTTTTGATAATTTATGATGATCTTTCTAAACACGCTGTCGCTTATCGTGAAATTTCTCTTTTGCTTCGTCGTCCACCAGGCCGTGAAGCATTTCCTGGAGACGTTTTCTATTTACATTCTCGACTACTCGAGCGTGCTTGTAGAAGAAATAAAGAATATGGCGGTGGTTCTATCACTGCACTTCCTATTATTGAAACACAAGCTGGCGATGTGTCTGCTTATATTCCTACGAACGTTATTTCCATCACTGATGGACAAATATTTTTGGAAACTGATTTATTCTATAAAGGTATTCGTCCAGCTGTAAACGTTGGTCTTTCTGTTTCCCGTGTTGGTTCTTCTGCTCAAATTAAAGCTATGAAAAAAGTGGCTGGAACATTGAAGTTGGATTTGGCGCAATTTCGTGAACTTGAAGCATTTTCTCAATTCGGCTCAGATTTGGATAGTGCTACTAAACAACAACTAGAACGTGGTAAGCGCGCAGTAGAAGTCTTGAAACAACCACAATATTCTCCTATGGCTGTAGAACATCAAGTCGTCGTGCTTTATGCGCTAACCAAAGGTTATATGGATGATATTGCCGTTGAAAGAATAAAAGAATTCGAAAAAGAATTGATTGAATATTCATTGAATAATGCAAAAAAGTTTTATAAAGAAATTGCAGAAACAAAAATGTGGACTGATAAGGGAGAGGAAGAATTAATAAAAATAATAGAAGAATTTAAAAATAATTTTCAAGCTAAGGCCTAGCGCCTAAAGCCTGTGTTATATTATGGCTGGAACAAAAGAAATTAAAAGAAGAATAAAGAGTGTAAAGAACACAAAGAAAATCACGAAAGCGATGGAACTTGTGGCTGCTTCAAAAATGAAGAGAGCGGTATCTTCGACGCTCGCTTCTCGCCTCTATGCTGAATATTCTTGGGAGGTTTTGAACTCTATCGCAAAAAATACAGAAAAAATAACTGATCCTTTATTTATAGAAAGGGAAGTGAAAAATATTTTATTAATTCTCATTACTTCAAACAGAGGTTTGTGTGGCGCTTATAATGCACAAGTCACAAAAAAGGTGCTTTCTTTATTGAAAAATAAAAATAAAGATGTAAATATAGACCTAGTAACGATAGGTAAAAAGGGAGATACATTAATGCGACGCATCAACAAGAATATTATTGCCAGTTTCTTTTCTCTTCCGGATAATGTTTCCTTAAGAGATATCATTCCGATTTCTGAACTAGCTATAAATGAATTTAACCTTGGTCGCTACGACAAAGTTTTAGTAGCTTACACGGATTTTATTTCCGCTTTATCGCAAAAACCAAACATTAAACAAGTCATTCCTATATCTAGAACTAGTTTTAAAGATTTGATAGATACTCTGGGAGATGATTTTAAAGATAAAGAAGCGAAAGAAGAAAAAGTGACAGATTATTTATTTGAAGGAGACCAGAAAAATTTGATAAAAAGTTTAGCAGAAAAAATAACCAGAATGCAGATATATCAAATGATACTTGAGTCTAATGCTTCCGAACAATCTTCTCGAATGGTCGCGATGAAGAATGCCTCCGAAGCAGCAGGAGAAATGATAGACGATTTAACATTAGTATTTAATAAAGCCCGCCAAGGCAATATTACGAGAGAGATTTCGGAAATAAGTGCAGGTATGGCATCAGTTAGTTAAAAGTTTATAAAGTTAAAAGTAATTATTAAAAATATATATGCATAAAACAACAGGTGTAATAAAAAGAATAATAGGGCCGGTCGTAGACGTATTTTTTGAAGGGGGAGTTCCCGATATTTATAGTGCTTTAACAGTAAAGAAAGGAGATGTCACTGTAACCCTAGAGGTGGAACAACACATCGGTAGAGATACTGTACGTGCTGTTGCCATGGAGTCTACAGATGGTCTCTCTCGTGGAATGGAAGTCATAAATACTGGCGCTCCTATTTCCGTACCTGTCGGCAAAGAAACATTGGGAAGAATGTTCAACGTCTTGGGCGCTCCGATTGATAATGGGAAAGTTACATCTGGTGCAGTTTCTCCTATCCACCGTGAGGCTCCATCTTTCGTTTCTCAATCTACAAAAGTGGAAATTCTAGAAACTGGTATTAAAGTCATAGACCTCATCTGTCCTGTTTTGAAAGGAGGAAAAGTCGGACTCTTCGGAGGTGCCGGCGTCGGTAAGACTGTCGTCATTCAAGAGCTCATTCACAACATCGCATCAAATCACGGAGGATATTCTGTTTTTGCTGGTGTTGGAGAAAGAACTCGTGAAGGGAATGATTTGTATCATGAAATGAAAGATTCGAAAGTGCTCGACAAAGTCGCCATGGTCTTCGGACAAATGAATGAACCGCCAGGAGCTCGTTTACGTGTGGCTCTCTCAGGGCTCACAATGGCGGAATATTTCCGTGATAAAGAAAACAAAGACGTGTTGTTTTTTATAGATAACATTTTCCGTTTTACTCAAGCAGGTTCCGAGGTGTCCGCACTTTTGGGACGTATCCCTTCTGCTGTGGGGTATCAACCAACTCTTGCTACAGAAATGGGAATCTTGCAAGAAAGAATCACTTCCACAGATAAAGGTTCTGTCACTTCTGTGCAAGCTGTCTATGTGCCAGCCGACGACTTGACTGACCCAGCCCCAGCAACAACATTTTCTCACTTGGACTCCACTGTCGTTCTAAACCGTTCACTTTCAGAAATAGGTATTTATCCAGCTGTGGATCCTCTAGACTCATCTTCAACTATTCTCGACCCAAACATTGTCGGTAAAGATCATTACTATGTAGCTCGTGAAGTGCAACGCGTTTTGCAACGTTATAAAGATTTGCAAGATATCATCGCCATTCTTGGTATGGAAGAATTATCTGAAGCTGATAAAGAGCTCGTCGCTCGTGCTCGTAAAATTCAAAAATTCCTTTCTCAGCCAAACTTCGTAGCAGAACAATTTACTGGAAGAAAAGGGGAATACGTTCCACTTTCTGAAACAATTCGTTCTTTCAAAGAAATTCTTGACGGTAAACACGACAGCAAGCCAGAAAATGATTTTTATATGAAAGGTGCAATATAACACAGGCACTAGGCACTAGGCTCTAGGAAACTAGCTAAAGCCTAAAGCCTAAAGCCTAAAGCCTAAAGCCTATTTATGAAACAATTAAAACTTAAAATAATAACACCAGAACGATTAGTTTTCGAAGAAATGGTTGACCAAGTTAGTTTACCGACAACACTCGGTGAAATAACCGTTTTACCAGAGCATATTCCTCTTATTACTGGACTTTCTTCTGGAGATATCGTAGCTGTCGTAAACAACGAACACATACCTATGGCCGTCGTCGGAGGGTTTTTGGAAGTAAAGCAAGATGAAAAAGGCATTACAAATGTCGCTGTTTTGGCTGACTTCGCAGAACATGTCTCTGAGCTTGGAGATGATGCAATAGAAAAAGCAAAAGCTCGTGCAAATGAACTCAAAAAACAAATGGAAAATAAAGAAGTTGTAGACTATGAACATTTTGCGACAGAACTTGAACGTTCACTCACTCGTGTAAAAATCGCTGACAAGTGGAGAACAAAAAAATATAGAAAATAAAAAAATGAGTAAATTTTATGTGGTAGCAACGCCAATAGGAAACATGGGAGACATCACTCTTCGGGCTATTGAAACCTTGAAAGAGGTTGATTTGATATTGTGTGAAGATACACGAGAGACTAAGAAAATTTTGCAGAAATATAATATAAATACACCGACTATGAGCTATCATAGTCAAAGTAAATTAAATAAAGTAGATAAAATTTTTGAGCTCTTAGAAGAGGGGAAAAATTTAGCTTTAGTTTCAGATGCTGGTACACCAACTATTTCAGATCCGGGAGCAATGTTGATTTCTGAGATAAAAGAAAAGAATGATGTAGAAGTGATTCCCGTACCTGGAGCCTCAGCCGTTATCGCTGCACTTTCTGCTTCAGGGCTACCAACGCACGAATTTACATTTTTAGGATTTCTTCCTCACAAAAAAGGAAGAGAAACTTTGTTTAAAGAAATTGCGGAATCAAAAAGCACGATGATATTTTATGAATCTCCACATCGCATTTTAAAAACATTGGAATCTCTAAATAAATTTTGTCCAAATAAAAAGGTCTGCATTGCTCGTGAAATAACTAAAATCTATGAAGAATTCAAAACTGGTTCTCCCTCTGAGCTCCTAGGATATCTCACCAAAAACCCTATTAAACAAAAAGGAGAATTTACAGTATTAGTCTCATAAATTTACAACAAATCTTCTGGGTCCACAGAGACTTCATAGGAAAAAGGTAAAAAAGAAAGTAAATCAAAAAGGCGTTGATCTATTGAAGAGCCTATAGAAAGCTCTGATAGCGACCATTTTTTTGGATCTAATTTTATAAGTGCATTCATGACATATTGATTTTTATTTTTAGCCATAAATCCACCAAATATATCTGGAGCGTAATCTTTGAAAAGTTCTGCTAATAACTTTTTTGCTTCTATGGAGCCTTCTTTATCTCCTAGATATGTTATTTTAATAAAGCGTTTATATGGAGGATAATTTAGATTTTTTCTGTCTTGCAGTTCTTCACGGACGAATGGAAGCAAGTTTTCTCCTTTGACGGCAAGTAAAGCAGAATCATTTTTATTTTTCGTATGAATAATCAATTTCTTTTCAGTTAAGGAAAGCATAGAAAGTAGGAGCTGAATTATTTTTTCACTCATCTTGTAATTTGGAATAGTCCAAAG